>NZ_RCOA01000133.1:0-18343 GCF_004307585.1 Pseudomonas sp. Sample_20
CTGAACCGGGTCAAGCGCCACCAGAAAGTCTACGGCACGCTCGGCGAGCTGATGGGCGAGTTCCATGCGTTGGCGCTGCACACCTACACCCCGCAGGAATGGGCAGAGATCGACGGCGCTCCGGCGTCGCCGACCTGTGCTGGCGGTAGCAAGCACTGATTTTGGATATGGCGGGATTTTTGTGGCGAGGGGATTTATCCCCGTTCGGCTGCGCAGCAGTCGTAAACCCTGTAACCACGGTCCTGGCAGAAGGAACGGGGCTGAATGGGTTTAGGGTTGCTTCGCCACCCAACGGTGATAAATCCCCTCGCCACAGGTTTTGTGTTGTCACAGAAGACTGAGTAAATCCAAAACACATCATGTTTTTGCTAGAATCCGCAACGCGCCGCTTAGCCGGCGCGTTTTTTTTTGAATCCGGTTCACCCTTTGCGAGGGTAGCCACCTGGAGAAATACCCATGACACAACCGATTGTCGTGGCGGCACTGTACAAGTTCGTCACCCTCGAAGATTACGTTGACCTGCGCGAGCCACTGCTGCAAGCGATGGTCGACAACGGCATCAAAGGCACTCTGCTGATCGCCGAAGAAGGCATCAACGGCACGGTTTCCGGCAGCCGCGAAGGCATCGACGGCCTGCTCGCCTGGCTCAAGAACGATCCGCGCATGGTCGACATCGACCACAAGGAATCGTACTGCGACGAACAGCCGTTCTATCGCACCAAGGTCAAGCTGAAGAAAGAGATCGTCACCCTTGGCGTTGAAGGCGTTGACCCGAACAAGAAGGTCGGCACCTACGTCGAACCGCAGGACTGGAACGCGCTGATCAGCGACCCGGAAGTGCTGCTGATCGACACGCGCAACGATTACGAAGTGTCGATCGGCACCTTCGAAGGCGCCATCGATCCGAAAACCACCAGTTTTCGCGAGTTTCCCGACTACATCAAAGAACACTTCGACCCGGCCGTGCACAAGAAGGTCGCGATGTTCTGCACCGGCGGCATCCGCTGCGAGAAAGCCTCGAGCTACATGCTCGGCGAGGGCTTCGAAGAGGTTTACCACCTCAAGGGCGGCATCCTGAAGTACCTCGAAGAGGTGCCGCAGGAAGAAACCAAATGGCGCGGCGACTGCTTCGTCTTCGACAACCGCGTCACCGTGCGTCACGACCTGACGGAAGGCGACTACGATCAATGTCATGCCTGCCGCACGCCGGTCAGCGTTGAAGATCGCGCCTCCGAGCACTACGTCGCCGGCATCAGTTGCCCGCATTGCTGGGACAAGCTCAGCGAGAAAACCCGGCGCAGCGCCATCGATCGGCAAAAGCAGATCGAACTGGCCAAGGCACGCAATCAGCCGCACCCGATCGGCTACAACTATAAGCAAGCATCTTCCGAGGCTTAACCATGTCTGCGCGCCTGCTCTATGTGATGGATCCGATGTGTTCATGGTGCTGGGGGTTTGCTCCGGTGGCCAAGGCACTGGTCGAGCAGGCACAGGCAGCCGGAGTCGAGCTGCATCTGGTGGTCGGCGGGTTGCGCACCGGCAGCGGTTCGGCGCTGGAGCCGACCACGCGGCGCTACATTCTCGAGCACTGGCAAGCGGTCACCGAGGCCACCGGCCAGCCGTTCAAGTTCGACGGTGCGTTGCCTGACGGTTTTGTCTACGACACCGAGCCTGCCTGTCGCGCCATTGTCACCGCGCGCAGTCTGGCGCCGGATTGCGCGTGGGCATTGGTCGGGCTGATCCAGCAGGCGTTTTACGCCGAAGGTCGCGATGTCACTCAGGCCAGCGTGCTGGTCGAACTGGCGGAGCAGGCCGGTGTGCCGCGTATCGAATTCGCGGCGTTGTTCGATCATGCCGATCAGCACAAGGCCACCCAGGCCGATTTCACCTGGGTGCAGGACTTGGGAATCGCCGGTTTTCCGACCCTGCTGGCCGAGCGCAACGGGCAACTGGCGCTGCTCACCAACGGTTATCAACCGCTCAGCGAGCTGTCGCCGTTGCTCGGCCGCTGGCTGGAGCGCGCGGCCTGTGTCTGACCGCGCCGATGACACGCCAGCCGTAGAGCGTGTCGACCGGCTGAGCTGGGCTGAAGTCCGGCGTCTGGCACTGCATCACAAGAAATCCCTGTGGATCGCCAACGGCGTGGCCGTGCTGGCGACGCTGTGCAGCGTGCCGATCCCGTTGCTGCTGCCGTTGCTGGTCGACGAAGTGCTGCTCGGCCACGGCGATGCCGCGCTGAAAGTCATGAACCATTTCCTGCCGAGCATGTGGCAGCAGGCGGCGGGTTATATCGGCCTGATGCTGGTGGTGACCCTGACCTTGCGTTGCAGCGCCCTGTGTTTTGGCGTGTTGCAGTCGCGGCTGTTTGCGCGCTTGGCCAAGGACATCGTCTACCGCATTCGCGTACGCCTGATCGAGCGGCTCAAGCGCATTTCCCTCGGCGAATACGAAAGCCTCGGCAGCGGCACGGTAACCACGCATTTGGTCACCGATCTGGATACCCTCGACAAATTCGTCGGCGAAACCCTCAGCCGCTTCCTCGTCGCGATGCTGACCCTGGTCGGCACCGCCAGCATTCTGATGTGGATGCACTGGAAGCTGGCGCTGCTGATTCTGCTGTTCAACCCGTTGGTGATCTACGCCACGGTACAGTTGGGCAAACGCGTCAAGCATCTGAAGAAGCTGGAGAACGACAGCACCTCGCGCTTCACCCAGGCACTGAGCGAAACCCTCGATGCGATTCAGGAAGTGCGCGCCGGCAACCGCCAGGGCTATTTCCTCGGGCGCCTCGGTTTGCGCGCGCAGGAGGTGCGCAACTACGCAGTCAACTCGCAGTGGAAAACCGACGCCTCGAACCGCGCCAGTGGTTTGCTGTTCCAGTTCGGCATCGACATCTTCCGCGCGGCGGCGATGCTCACCGTGCTGTTTTCCGACCTGTCGATCGGGCAGATGCTCGCGGTGTTCAGTTACCTGTGGTTCATGATCGGCCCGGTCGAACAGCTGCTCAATCTGCAATACGCCTACTACGCAGCGGGCGGTGCGCTGACGCGGATCAATGAATTGCTGGCGCGCGCCGACGAGCCGCAGTATCCCGGCGGCGTCGATCCGTTCAAGGGACGCGACACCGTCGGCATCGAGGTGCAAGGCCTGAGTTTCGGTTATGGCGACGAGTTGGTGCTGGATCAGATGAACCTGTCGATCCTGCCCGGCGAAAAAGTCGCGATCGTCGGCGCCAGCGGCGGCGGCAAAAGTACCTTGGTGCAGTTGCTGCTGGGCCTGTACACGCCAGCGGCCGGGACCATCCGCTTTGGCGGGTCGACCCAGCAGGAGATCGGTCTGGAGACGGTGCGCGAGAACGTCGCGGTGGTGCTGCAGCATCCGGCGCTGTTCAACGACAGCGTGCGCGCCAACCTGACCATGGGCCGCATGCGCAGCGACGAAGCCTG
Source organism: Pseudomonas sp. Sample_20 (assembly GCF_004307585.1). Taxonomy (NCBI): domain Bacteria; kingdom Pseudomonadati; phylum Pseudomonadota; class Gammaproteobacteria; order Pseudomonadales; family Pseudomonadaceae; genus Pseudomonas; species Pseudomonas sp. Sample_20. Next base: position 3,447 of record NZ_RCOA01000133.1, read on the forward strand.
TTGGCAGGCGCTGGAAATCGCGCAGATGGCCGCGACCATCCGCGCGCTGCCCGCTGGTCTCGACAGCATCGTCGGGCGTTCCGGCGTGCGCTTGTCCGGCGGTCAGCGCCAGCGTCTGGCGATTGCGCGGATGATTCTCGCCGAGCCGAAAGTGGTGATTCTCGACGAAGCCACCTCGGCCCTCGACGCCGCCACCGAGTACAACCTGCACCAGGCGATGGCGAAGTTTCTCCATGGCCGCACCACGCTGATCATTGCCCATCGGCTGTCGGCGGTGAAACAGGCGGACCGCGTGCTGGTGTTCGACGGCGGGCAGATCGCCGAGGACGGCGACCATCGCCAACTGATCGCCGACGGCGGTCTGTACGCCAAGCTCTACGGCAACTTGCAACAGCACTGATCGAAACCCTCGCCGACCTGTCAGAGGTTCTGCGCGCGGTGTAACGCCGCGCCTTGCCTTGAACGAGAACCCCACCTAGTCTCGTCATAGCGAATTCGCCCGGAAGGCGAGCGGGCAGTGCTCATGCAAGGACTCTCATGAAGCAAAAGCAGACTCTGGGAACACCACGGTTGTTGGGTATCGTCTGGCCCTTTATTGCTGTCGTGGTGTTCCAGGCATTACTGGGGGGCGTGAGCCTTTACGTGCTTTCGGCCGTGCGTGGCTACGTCGCTGGCGAAAGCCTGTGGTCAAAGGGCCAGAAAGACGCCATCTATTACCTCAACCTCTACGCCGACAGCCGTGACGAGGCGATCTATCGCAAATACCTGACGGCGATCGCCGTGCCCCAGGGCGGGCACCAATTGCGTCTGGCGCTGGATCGTCAGCCGCCGGATCTGCAAGCGGCGCGTGAAGGCATTCTCAAGGGCGGTAATCATCCGGACGATGTCTCCAGCGTCATCTGGCTGTACCTCAATTTTCGCCACTACAGTTATCTGGAAACCGCGATCGATCGCTGGACGATTGGCGATGCCTATCTCGACCGACTGCACGAAGTCGCGCAGGAGATGCACCAAGGCATTGCGCAGAACCAGGCCAGTCCCGGCGATGTGCAGCGCTGGAAGTTACAGATCTTCGCCATCAACGATGCAGTCACCCCAGCCGCCAGAGCCTTCAGCGATGCCTTGGGCGAAGGCTCGCGGGTGATCATGCGCCTGCTGCTGTTCACCAACCTGGCCACCGCGCTGGGTCTGATCGCGCTGGCGCTGTGGCGCACGCACAAACTGCTCAAGCAGCGCCATGAGTTCGCCCAGGCGCTGCAACTGGAAAAGGATCGCGCGCATATCACGCTGCAGTCGATTGGTGATGGCGTGATCACCACCGACGTCAACGGCGCGATCGATTACATGAACCCCGCCGCCGAGGCCATGACGCACTGGAAGGCCGAGCAGGCGGCGGGGCTGCCGTTGTCGGCGCTGTTCAACCTGCTCGACGATAACGCCCAGACCGAAGGGCTGACGTTGATCGAGCACATTCTCAGTGGCCAGCTCAGCGGCGGCAGCGAACATTCCAAGCTGATCCAGCGGCTGGACGGCAGCACCCTGTCGGTGACACTGGTCGGAGCGCCGATCCGCAATGCCGGCAACGTCAGCGGCACGGTGCTGGTGCTGCACGACATGACCCAGGAGCGGCAGTACATCGCCAATCTGTCCTGGCAGGCGACCCACGATGCCCTGACCGGGCTGGCCAACCGCCGCGAATTCGAATATCGCCTCGAACAGGCCTTGCACAACCTGACACGCCAGCCCGGCCGGCACGCGCTGATGTTCCTCGATCTCGACCAGTTCAAACTGGTCAACGACACCTGCGGGCACGCGGCGGGCGATGAACTGCTGCGGCACATCTGCACGCTGCTGCAATCAGATCTGCGCGAGGGCGATACCCTGGCGCGACTGGGCGGCGACGAATTCGGGATTTTGCTCGAGAACTGCCCGCCGGACATCGCCGAGAAGATTGCCGAAAGCCTGCGCCAGACCGTGCAGAACCTGCATTTTGTCTGGAAGGGGCGGCCCTTCCTGACCACCGTCAGTATCGGCCTGGTGCACGTGGCGCAGAATCCGACCACCCTTGAAGCTTCCCTGCGCGCGGCGGACATGGCCTGCTACATGGCCAAGGAAAAAGGCCGCAACCGCGTGCAGGTCTACCATGCCGATGATTCCGAACTGTCGATGCGCTTCGGTGAAATGGCCTGGGTGCAGCGCCTGCACATGGCGCTGGAAGAAAACCGCTTTTGCCTTTACGCCCAACAGATCGCGCCGCTCAAGCCGCAACCCGGCCAGGCCGGGCACATCGAAATACTCCTGCGTTTGCATGATGAATCCGGGCGGATGATTTTGCCTGACAGCTTTATTCCGGCAGCGGAGCGATATGGTTTGATGACCCAGTTAGATCGCTGGGTAGTTGAAAATGTTTTCAAGGTTATTGCCCAGTGTATTGAACAGGAACATGAACTTCCTTTGGCGATGTGTGCGATTAATCTGTCAGGCATTACTATAGGAGATGACGCGTTTTTGCACTTCCTGCGGGAACAGTTTGTTAACTACGCTATACCGCCTGAAATGATTTGTTTTGAAATTACTGAAACCAGTGCAATCGCTAATCTTGGCAGTGCAATTCGTTTTATCAATGAACTCAAAGGCTTAGGTTGTCACTTTTCTCTGGATGACTTTTGTGCCGGAATGTCTTCATTCGCTTACTTGAAACATTTGCCTGTAGACTTCCTGAAGATCGACGGGAGTTTCGTCAAGGATATGCTGGACGACCCGATTAATCGGGCAATGGTCGAAGTGATCAATCACATCGGCCATGTTATGGGTAAGCAGACAATTGCCGAGTTTGTTGAAACTAACCAGATCGAACAGGCATTGCTTGAAATAGGTGTGGATTACGCTCAAGGGTATGTCATCGAGCGTCCGCAGTTGTTTACCTGTGACAGTTTGCAAAGTCGTCCTGCCAGACCGCAGCCGTTGTTGTTCAAAGCGCCTGGCACGTTCCGTTGAAGTCTCTCGCCGATCCTTGCCATCACAACTCAAAAGGAGCCGAACAGTGATCGACACATTCAACCGAACCGGACCCCTCATGGAAGCTGCAAGTTATCCTGCCTGGGCGCAACAGCTCATGAAGGATTGCAGCGAGAGCAAGCGCCGGGTTGTCGAACATGAACTTTATCAGCGCATGCGCGACAACAGACTCAGCGCGAAAACCATGCGCCAGTACCTGATCGGTGGCTGGCCGGTGGTCGAGCAATTTGCCTTGTACATGGCGCAGAACCTGACCAAGACACGCTTTGCCCGCCATCCCGGCGAAGACATGGCGCGGCGCTGGCTGATGCGCAACATCCGCGTCGAACTCAACCATGCCGACTACTGGATGCACTGGAGTCGCGCCCATGGCGTCAGCCTCGAAGATCTCCAGGCCCAGCAAGTGCCGCCGGAGCTGCACGCGCTGAGTCACTGGTGCTGGCACACCAGCTCGGCGGATTCGCTGATCGTGGCGATTGCCGCGACCAACTATGCGATCGAGGGCGCGACCGGGGAGTGGTCAGCGGTGGTCTGCTCGACCGGGGTCTACGCGGCGGCGTTCCCGGAAGAAGATCGCAAACGGGCGATGAAGTGGTTGAAGATGCACGCCCAGTACGACGACGCCCATCCGTGGGAAGCGCTGGAAATCATCTGCACCCTGGCCGGCATGAACCCGAGCAAGGCTTTGCAGGCGGAATTGCGGCAGGCGATCTGCAAGAGTTATGACTACATGTACCTGTTCCTGGAGCGGTGCATGCAGCTTGAGACTTCGGAGCGCCTGCTGCTCAACCGCGAGCGCCGGACCGTAACCGAAAGCTGATCGAACTGTGGGAGCGAGCCTGCTCGCGAAAGCGGTGGGTCATGCAACGAATCGTTGTCTGACACTCCCTCTTCGCGAGCAGGCTCGCTCCCACAATGATTTTTAGCCGGCCATCGCCAGCCGGTTCCGCCCCTCGCGCTTTGCGACATAGAGCGCACTGTCGGCCCGGCGCAGCAAGCTGTCGGCCGACTCGCCCGGCAGTAACGTCGAGCAACCCAGGCTCACGGTGATCTCGATCAACTGGCCATCGGCAAAATATTCCTCCGACTGCGTCGCCTGGCGCAAACGCTCGCCGACCATCGCCGCCGCCTCGCGACCGGTGTTGGACAGCAGGATCAGAAACTCCTCGCCGCCATAACGGAACACCATGTCGACGTTGCGCAGTTGCGCCTTGATCGACGCGGCAATGGCTCTGAGCACCTCATCGCCGGCACCATGACCGTGGTCATCATTGACCCGTTTGAAATGGTCGATGTCGAGCATCAGTACCGACAGCGGCTGCGCATGGCGGCGCGACATGTCGATCTCGCGCTGCAAGGTCTGCTCCATGGCCACCCGGTTGCCGGCACCGGTCAACGGGTCGCGCAAGGCACTTTGCGTTGCGGCGCGATAGAGCAGGGCGTTGCGCATCGGGTACAGCAGGCAGGACAGCAGCGACTCGAGATCGCCCTGTTCCTTGTCGTTGAAACGCTGATTGCGGCGGAAGACCAGCTCGCCCATGTGCTCGCCTTCGTGGCTCAGGGTGTAGCTGACCGAGTGGTGGCCGCGCGCGCCGAACTCCAGGCGCAAGTCGCTGGCCTGATGCACATAGCTCAGCGCGTCCAGTGGCACCAGGCGTTGGATTTCGCGGAAGAACAGGCCAAGGATGCGCTGAGGCTCCAGGCTGGTTTGCAGTTGCAGGCTCATTTGCTGACGCAGTTGCGCCAGGCTGGTCGGGCGCTCGATCAGCGCCGGTAGTTGACCGAAGCCCAGGCGCTGCAATTTGGCACTGTCAAAGTCAATTGCATGGGTCTGGGAAGGAGATTTCATATGGCGTGAGCCCCTAAGCAGTAAGTCTGTCTTACAGGCTGGGTGAGAGCGGCTATGGGCTGCGCGTCGTACTGATCCATCAGTCCCGTAGGACGTTTGGCGTAAGTTTAGTCTGCCGCAAGACGATCAGTCAGCTATCGAAATCGGCGTTTGCCCCATGGCCATCACACGGCATGTTTTGAGGGAATTTAGAGCGAAAGGCGTGCCATTCGGTTCGATTTTATTTAAAGCTTTTCGAATCAAGGACTTGCTGGTGAGGGCGGGGTTGCGGCGCTGGATTCCTGACGGCTTTGTGACGGTTATGAGCGGCAATGGCTTGCCGCGACAGCATTCTGCCGCGGCAACAAATGCGACGTATGGCGTTATTGGGCGTTGAAAGCCTGGCCATTGACGCCCGCGCTGTCCGGGCCCATCAGGTACAGATACACCGGCATGATCTCTTCCGGTGTCGGATTGTTCAGCGGATTTTCCCCCGGATAAGCCTGCGCGCGCATGCTGGTGCGCGTACCGCCCGGGTTGATGCTGTTGGAGCGTACCGGCGCGACGCCTTCCACTTCATCGGCCAGGGTTTGCATCAGGCCCTCGGTGGCAAATTTCGACACACCGTAAGCGCCCCAATATGCACGGCCCTTGCGCCCGACGCTGCTCGAGGTGAACACCACCGAAGCATCCTGGGACAGCTTGAGCAACGGCAGCAGGGTGCTGGTCAGCATGAACATCGCGTTCACGTTGACCTGCATGACGCGCATGAAGTTTTCGCCGGAGAGTTGCTCGATCGGCGTGCGCGGGCCGATGATCGAAGCGTTGTGCAGCAGGCCGTCGAGATGGCCGAACTCGGTTTCGATCATCGCTGCCAGCTCATCATATTGATGGGGCAGGGCGGTCTCGAGGTTGAACGGGATGACCGCCGGTTGCGGGTGGCCCGCTGCTTCGATTTCGTCGTAGACCTCGGTCAGATTGGCTTCGGTCTTGCCCAGCAGCAGCACGGTGGCACCGTGGGCGGCATAGGTTTTCGCCGCAGCTGCGCCAATGCCACGGCCGGCACCGGTGACCAGAATGACCCGATCCTTGAGCAATTCAGGGCGAGCGGTGTAATCAAACATAAAAACCTCATAGTCCATTTCATGAAGACCTGCTTCACCCAGTGGCGAGGGGATTTATCCCCGTTCGGCGGCGAAGCCGTCGCAAAACCTGTGTGTCACATCGCCTGGATAAAAGCGGGGGCCGCTTCGCAGCCCAGCGGGGATAAATCCCCTCGCCACACAGGGAGCTTGCAACATTCAGGTCGGTAGCTGCACAACCCAGCGGGGATAAATCCCCTCGCCACACAGGGAGCTTGCAACAGTCAGGTCAGCAGCTGCACAGCGCGCTGTCGAGTACCTTGCGCAACTCCAGCGGGTGATCCACTACCACGTCCGCCCCCCAGTGTCGTGGGTTGTCGTCCGGGTGGATGTAGCCGTAGGTCACCGCAGCGGTTTTGGTGCCGGCATCGCGACCCGATTCGATATCACGTAGATCATCGCCGATAAACAGCACGGTCGACGGATCCAGATCAAGCATCTTGCAGGCGAGGATCAGTGGCTCAGGGTCCGGCTTGCTGTTCTTCACATGATCCGGGCAGATCAGCAGCGCCGAACGCTCGGCCAGCCCCAGACGCTGCATGATCGGCTCGGCGAAGCGCACCGGTTTGTTGGTGACCACGCCCCAGATCAGGTTGGCCTTTTCGATATCGGCGAGCAGTTCGCCCATGCCGTCGAACAGTTTACTGTGCACTGCGCAACCGACCAGGTAGCGCTCGAGAAACTCCTGGCGCAGCTCCTCGAAACCCGGCGATTCCGGATCCATCGAAAACGTCACCGCGACCATGGCCTTGGCCCCGCCGGAAATCTCGTCGCGGATGTGCTTGTCGTTGATCGGCGGCAGACCGCGATCGGCGCGCATTGCCTGGCAGATGGCGATGAAGTCCGGCGCGGTGTCGAGCAGGGTGCCGTCCATGTCGAAAAGTACCGCTCTGATGGCCATCGGCTTATTCCTCGCGCAGGGTCTGGATCATGTAGTTGACGTCAACGTCGTTGGCCAGCTTGTAATGCTTGGTCAGCGGGTTGTAGGTCAGGCCGATGATGTCCTTGACGGTCAGCCCAGCCATGCGGCTCCACGCGCCGAGCTCGGACGGGCGGATGAATTTCTTGAAGTCGTGGGTGCCGCGCGGCAGCAGCTTCATGATGTATTCGGCGCCGATGATCGCGAACAGGTACGCCTTCGGGTTGCGGTTGATGGTCGAGAAGAACACCTGGCCGCCCGGCTTGACCATGCGGAAGCAGGCACGGATTACCGAGGATGGATCCGGCACGTGCTCGAGCATTTCCAGGCAGGTGACCACGTCGAACTGCTCGGGCATTTCGTCGGCGAGGGCTTCGGCCGTGATCTGCCGGTATTCGACGCTGACCCCGGATTCCAGCTGATGCAGTTGTGCGACCGCCAGTGGCGCTTCGCCCATGTCGATGCCCATCACCGTGGCGCCACGCTGAGCCATGGCTTCGCTGAGGATGCCGCCGCCGCAGCCGACGTCGAGGACTTTCTTGCCGGCCAGATTGACTCGTTCGTCGATCCAGTTGACCCGCAGTGGGTTGATGTCGTGCAGCGGCTTGAATTCGCTTTCGCGGTCCCACCAGCGATGGGCCAGGGCCTCGAATTTGGCGATTTCGGCGTGGTCGACGTTGCTCATGTTCAATTCCTCGAAAAACCTGAAAAGGGCTGTAGCCGCGGATATTGCGCCGCGGTGTTTACGATTCGGTGTGGCCGCTGATGCGCTGGCCCCAATGGCGAGCGGTCTCGCCCAGCTGTTGTTCGTCCATGCGGGTCAGGCGCCGGTCGTCGAGCAGTTGCTTGCCGGCAACCCACAGGTGTTTCACGCAATCACGCCCGGTCGCATAGATCAGCTGCGACACCGGGTCATACACCGGTTGCTGCGCCAGGCCGGACAGGTCGAAAGCGACGATGTCTGCGGCTTTGCCGATCTCCAGCGAGCCGACCTGCGCCTCGATCCCCAGCGCACGCGCGCCATTGAGGGTGGCCATGCGCAAGGCGCGATGGGCGTCCAGCGCGGTGGCAGAGCCGGCGACGGCTTTGGCCAGCAGGGCGGCGGTGCGGGTTTCGCCGAGCAGGTCCAGATCATTGTTGCTCGCCGCGCCATCGGTGCCGACGGCAACGTTCACCCCAGCCTGCCACAAACGTTCGACCGGGCAGAAGCCGCTGGCCAGTTTCAGATTGGATTCCGGGCAGTGGATCACGCTGCTGTTGCTTTCTACCAGCAGCGCGAGGTCGTCATCGCTGATCTGGGTCATGTGCACCGCCTGGAAGCGCGGGCCGAGCAGGCCAAGGCGGCCCAGGCGCGCCAGTGGCCGTTCGCCGGTTTGCTCGACGGCCTGCTGCACTTCGAATGCGGTTTCATGCACATGCATGTGGATCGAGGCGTCCAACTCCTCGGCGATGACCCTGATTTTTTCCAGATTCTCATCACCGACGGTGTAGGGTGCATGCGGGCCGAAAGTAATCTTGATGCGTTCGTGATGCTTGAGATCGCCGAACAATTCGACGCCCTGACGAATGGCTTCGTCGGCACTGCTGGCGCCGGGGATCGAGAAATCGAGGATCGGAATGGCGATCTGCGCACGGATGCCGCTGTTGTGTACGCGCTCGCTGGCGACTTTCGGGAAAAAGTACATGTCAGAGAAGCAAGTGATGCCGCCCTTGATCTGCTCGGCGATGGCCAGATCGGTGCCGTCGCGGACGAAATCCTCATCGACCCATTTGCCCTCGGCCGGCCAGATGTGGTTTTCCAGCCAGGTCATCAGCGGCAGATCGTCAGCCAGGCCACGGAACAGCGTCATCGCCGCGTGGCCGTGGGCATTGATCAGTCCCGGCGCCAACAGAACATCCGGCAGTTCGCGGATTTCTGTCGCGTTACACTTCAACGCTTCGGCGCGCGGGCCGATAAACACGATGCAACCGTCACGGATGCCCAGGCCGTGCTCCTTGAGCACCACGCCTGCCGGTTCGACGGGGACCAGCCAGGTCGGCAGCAATAACAGGTCGAGCGCAATGGCAGGTTTCGGCATCGAGGGTCGGTTCCAGTGCTTTTGTAAAGGATGGCGAAGTATACCCGAGCGTCTTCGCGGGGGGATCGCTATAATCGGCGGCTTTTGTTCATGAGTGCGGGGTGTGGGATGCGCGATCGACTGTTGGCTGCGGAGAAAGTAAAGGCCATCGATTGGCGTGATGGCGCGCTGCACCTGCTGGATCAGCGTATTTTGCCGTTCGAGGAAAACTGGATCGCCTACACCAGCGCCGCCGGCGTGGCCGAGGCGATTCGCTCGATGGTCGTGCGGGGTGCGCCGGCTATTGGCATCAGTGCGGCCTATGGCATCGTCCTCGCGGCGCGGGCGCGGATTGCCGAGGGCGGCGACTGGTACGCGGCGCTGGAAGAGGATTTCGCGCTGTTGGCCGATTCGCGTCCGACCGCGGTCAATCTGTTCTGGGCGCTGGGCCGCATGCACGATCGCCTGGATCGGCTGAAAAGCAACGCCGATCCGCTGGCGGCGCTGGAAGCCGAAGCCATCGCTATTCATGAAAGCGACCGCGAGGCCAACCTGACCATGGCGCAGCTTGGTGTCGACCTGATTCGCAAGCATCAGGGCAACGCTCAAGCCATCCTGACCCATTGCAATACCGGCGCGCTGGCCACCGGCGGGTTCGGTACTGCGCTGGGGGTGATCCGCGCTGCTTATATAGAAGGCATGGTCGAGCGCGTTTACGCCGATGAAACCCGGCCGTGGCTGCAAGGCTCGCGGCTGACCGCGTGGGAGCTGGCCAACGAAGGCATCCCGGTGACCCTGAACGCCGACTCCGCCGCCGCGCACATCATGAAAACCAAAGGCGTGACCTGGGTGATCGTCGGCGCTGACCGCATCACCGCCAATGGCGACGTGGCGAACAAGATCGGTACCTACCAACTGGCAGTCAACGCCATGCACCACGGCGTGCGCTTCATGGTCGTGGCGCCGAGTTCGACCATCGACATGAATCTGGCCAGCGGCGATGACATTCCGATCGAAGAGCGTGATGGCGCCGAGCTGCTTGAAGTTGGCGGTAAACGCGTCGGTGCCGATGTTGAAGCGTTCAACCCGGTGTTTGATGTCACCCCGGCAGATCTGATCGATGCGATCGTCACCGAAAAAGGCATCGTCGAACGCCCGGACACCGCGAAAATGGCCCAGCTGATGTGTCGCAAGCGCCTGCATTGACAGGCTTTGGTGTTGTGTTGAGCCATTCGCGAGCAGGCTCGCTCCCACAGGTTTGGTGAACGCCACTGGCCTGTGTGGGAGCGAGCCTGCTCGCGAAGAGGTCGGTAATGTCAATAAACATCGCTAATTCAGACCCCGATTTCACATTCAACCAAGCTCTGAGCCTCTCTCGTCCCCCTCAAGCCTGTCATCGGTCAACTAACTATGCTCCATGCGCATCTGGGGGATAGGTGCGTGGCGGCCTTTGTGATAACATCCGGCGTTTTCCGAGGCGGCTCCACCGAGCTGTCTTTACTGCGCAAATCCGCGATCCAATGTTGATTTGTCGTAAGTCGGCGCATGGCACTCGGCCGGCCCCGACGAGCTTCGTTGCTCCCACATGGATATGACGAAGTTTCACCAGAAAAAGGAATCAGGCTTCTCATGGGCGAACTGGCCAAAGAAATCCTCCCGGTCAATATCGAAGACGAGCTGAAACAGTCCTACCTCGACTACGCAATGAGCGTGATCGTCGGCCGTGCACTGCCGGATGCGCGCGATGGCCTCAAGCCCGTGCACCGTCGCGTACTGTTCGCGATGAGCGAGCTGGGCAACGACTACAACAAGCCGTACAAGAAATCTGCCCGTGTCGTCGGCGACGTGATCGGTAAGTATCACCCGCACGGCGACACTGCCGTGTACGACACCATCGTTCGTATGGCCCAGCCTTTCTCCCTGCGCTACCTGCTGGTCGACGGCCAGGGCAACTTCGGTTCGGTCGACGGCGACAACGCCGCGGCCATGCGATACACCGAAGTGCGCATGACCAAGCTGGCGCACGAGCTGCTGGCTGACCTGCACAAGGAAACCGTGGACTGGGTGCCGAACTACGACGGCACCGAACTGATCCCGGCAGTCATGCCGACCCGCGTGCCGAACCTGCTGGTCAACGGTTCCAGCGGTATCGCCGTGGGCATGGCGACCAACATTCCGCCGCATAACCTCGGTGAAGTCATCGACGGTTGCCTGGCCCTCATCGACAACCCCGAGCTGACCGTCGATGAGCTGATGCAATACATTCCCGGTCCGGACTTCCCGACGGCTGCGATCATCAACGGTCGCGCCGGCATCATCGAAGCCTATCGCACCGGTCGCGGGCGCATTTACATGCGTGCCCGCTCGATCATCGAAGACATCGACAAGGTCGGTGGCCGTCAGCAGATCGTCATCACCGAACTGCCTTACCAGTTGAACAAGGCGCGTCTGATCGAGAAGATCGCCGAACTGGTCAAGGAGAAGAAGCTCGAAGGCATCACCGAGCTGCGCGACGAGTCCGACAAGGACGGTATGCGTGTCGTGATCGAACTGCGTCGCGGCGAAGTGCCTGAGGTGATCCTCAACAACCTCTACGCCCAGACCCAGCTGCAATCGGTATTCGGCATCAACATCGTCGCGCTGATCGACGGCCGCCCACGCATCCTTAACCTCAAGGATCTGCTGGAAGCCTTCGTCCGTCACCGTCGCGAAGTGGTTACCCGCCGTACCGTGTTCGAACTGCGCAAGGCGCGCGAGCGTGGGCACATTCTCGAAGGTCAGGCTGTTGCGCTGTCGAACATCGACCCGGTGATCGCCCTGATCAAGGCGTCGCCAACGCCGTCGGAAGCCAAGGAAGCGCTGATCAGCACGCCTTGGGAATCCTCGGCTGTGGTGGCGATGGTTGAACGTGCCGGTGCCGATTCGTGCCGTCCGGAAAATCTCGATCCGCAATACGGTCTGCGTGAAGGCAAGTACTTCCTTTCGCCAGAACAGGCACAAGCGATTCTGGAATTGCGCCTGCACCGCCTGACCGGTCTGGAGCACGAGAAGCTGCTGGCCGAGTACCAGGAGATCCTCAACCAGATCGGCGAGCTGATCCGCATCCTCAACAGCGCTGTGCGCCTGATGGAAGTGATCCGCGAAGAGCTGGAAGTGATCCGCGCCGAATACGGCGACGTGCGCCGCACCGAAATTCTCGATGCCCGTCTCGACCTGACCCTGGGCGACATGATCCCGGAAGAAGAGCGCGTCGTGACCATCTCCCACGGTGGCTACGCCAAGACCCAGCCGCTGGCTGCGTACCAGGCTCAGCGTCGTGGCGGCAAAGGCAAATCGGCTACCGGCGTCAAGGATGAGGACTACATCGCTCACCTGCTGGTCGCCAACAGCCACACCACGCTGCTGCTGTTCTCCAGCAAGGGCAAGGTGTACTGGCTCAAGACCTACGAGATTCCGGAAGCATCCCGCGCGGCCCGTGGTCGTCCGCTGGTCAACCTGCTGCCGCTGGATGATGGTGAATACATCACCACCATGCTGCCGGTCGAGGAATACACCGAAGGTCACTACATCTTCATGGCCACCGCCAATGGCACCGTGAAGAAGACCCCGCTGGAATCCTTCAGCCGCCAGCGCAGCGTCGGTCTGATCGCGCTGGAGCTGGACGAAGGCGACGTGCTGATCTCTGCGGCCATCACCGATGGTGAGCGCGAAGTGATGCTGTTCTCCGATGGCGGCAAGGTCACCCGTTTCAAAGAGTCCGACGTGCGTGCCATGGGCCGTACCGCTCGCGGCGTGCGCGGCATGCGTCTGCCGGAAGGGCAGAAGCTGATTTCCATGCTGATCCCGGAAGAAGGCAGCCAGATCCTCACCGCTTCCGAGCGTGGTTATGGCAAGCGCACCGCGATCACCGAGTTCCCTGAGTACAAGCGTGGCGGCCAGGGCGTGATCGCCATGGTCAGCAACGAGCGTAACGGCCGTCTGGTCGGCGCAGTTCAGGTGCTCGACGGCGAAGAAATCATGCTGATCTCCGATCAGGGCACCCTGGTACGTACCCGTGTCGGCGAAGTGTCGAGCCTGGGTCGTAACACTCAGGGCGTGACGCTGATCAAGCTGGCCAAGGATGAAACCCTGGTCGGCCTGGAGCGGGTTCAGGAGCCTTCGGAAATCGAAGGCGAAGAGCTCGAAGGTGAAGAGGGCGAGGAAATCGCAGGCAGCGTCGGTATCGACGAGGCCGCAGACGACCAGCAACTCGACGCCGCAGCAGACGAAGAACCGCAGGAATAAGCGGACAAACGAGGGGGCGGATGAGAATTCGCCCCCTTGTTATTTGTCCGGTATGAAAATTTGCAACACTGCGGATGATCGTTCCCACGCTCTGCGTGGGAATGCCGCTGGGGACGCTCCGCGTCCCATGACGCAGAGCGTCATTGGATGCATTCCCACGCGGAGCGTTGGAACGATCAGCTGCAAACCAAAAGATTCAAGTGACCACCAAATCAGAGCGAGATTGGATGTGAGCAAGCGAGCCTATAACTTCTGCGCCGGTCCGGCGGCGCTGCCTGAAGCTGTCCTGCAGCGCGCCCAGGGTGAACTCCTTGATTGGCACGGCAAGGGTCTGTCGGTCATGGAAATGAGCCATCGCAGCGATGAGTTCGTGTCCATTGCCACCCAGGCCGAGCAGGATCTGCGTGACCTGCTGAATATCCCGTCGAACTACAAAGTGCTGTTTCTGCAGGGCGGCGCCAGCCAGCAGTTCGCACAGATCCCGTTGAACCTGTTGCCTGAAGGCGGCTCGGCCGACTACATCGACACCGGTATCTGGTCGCAGAAAGCCATCGAAGAAGCCTCGCGCTATGGCCACGTCAACGTTGCTGCCACTGCCAAGCCTTACGACTATTTCGCCATCCCAGGCCAGAACGAGTGGAACCTGTCGAAAGACGCCGCGTACGTTCACTACGCGCCGAACGAAACCATCGGCGGTCTGGAATTCCAGTGGATCCCGCAAACCGGTGACGTACCGCTGGTGGCGGACATGTCTTCGGACATCCTCTCGCGCCCGGTCGATATTTCGCGTTTCGGCATGATCTACGCCGGCGCGCAGAAGAACATCGGCCCGAGCGGCATCGTCGTCAACATCATCCGCGAAGACTTGCTCGGCAAGGCCCGCTCGCTGTGCCCGACCATGCTCAACTACAAGGTCGCCGCTGATAACGGTTCGATGTACAACACCCCGCCGACGCTGGCCTGGTACCTGTCCGGTCTGGTGTTCCAATGGCTGAAAGAGCAGGGCGGCGTTGAAGCGATCGCCAAACTCAACGACGTCAAGCAGCGCACCCTGTACGACTTCATCGATGCCAGCGGCCTCTACAGCAACCCGATCAACAAGTCGGATCGCTCGTGGATGAACGTGCCGTTCCGTCTGGCTGATGATCGTCTGGACAAGCCGTTCCTCGCCGGTGCCGACGAGCGCGGCCTGCTCAACCTCAAGGGCCACCGCTCGGTGGGCGGCATGCGCGCCTCCATCTACAACGCCGTCGACATCACCGCAGTTAACGCGCTGGTGGCGTACATGGCGGAATTCGAGAAGGAACACGGCTGATGTCCGAGCAAGAACTCAAGGCACTGCGCGTTCGCATCGACGCTCTGGACACCAAAGTCCTTGAGCTGATCAGTGAGCGTGCGCGTTGCGCCCAGGAAGTCGCCCGCGTGAAGATGGCCTCGCTGGCCGAAGGCGAAGTGCCGGTGTTCTATCGTCCCGAGCGCGAAGCTCAGGTGCTCAAGCGGGTGATGGAGCGCAATCAGGGGCCGCTGGGCAACGAAGAAATGGCGCGGCTGTTCCGCGAAATCATGTCCTCGTGCCTGGCGCTGGAGCAGCCACTGAAAGTGGCTTACCTCGGTCCTGAAGGCACTTTCACCCAAGCGGCAGCGATGAA
>NZ_RCOA01000135.1:0-17366 GCF_004307585.1 Pseudomonas sp. Sample_20
GTCGCTGCGTTCAGCTCGCCCTGGGTCGCGCCGCTGGTAGGGATCGCCGCTGCCGCGCTAACGTATGTCATCGTCACCGGTATGCTCGGCGCCCGTCGCGTCAGCGCACCACTACAAGACCTATAAAAGGATTTGCCTGATGCACATCATCAACGCCCGCCTGCGCAACCAGGAAGGCCTGCACGAATTGCACCTTGAAGACGGCCTGATCCACAGCATCGCCCGTCAGACCGAAGCGCCGACCCTCGGCCCGGATGACCTCGATGCCGGCGGCAATCTGGTGGTGCCGCCCTTCGTCGAGCCGCACATCCACCTCGACGCCACCCTCACCGCTGGCGAGCCGCGCTGGAACATGAGCGGTACGTTGTTCGAGGGCATCGAATGCTGGGGCGAGCGCAAGGTCACCATCACCGAAGAAGACACCAAGACCCGTGCCAAGAAGACCATTCAGGCCCTGGCCGCCCACGGCATTCAGCACGTGCGCACCCACGTTGACGTCACCGACCCGCAACTCACCGCGCTCAAGGCCATGCTCGAAGTGCGTGAGGAAAGCCGTCACCTGATCGACCTGCAGATTGTCGCGTTCCCGCAGGAAGGCATCGAGTCATTCCGTAACGGGCGTGAGCTGATGGAAGAAGCGATCCGCATGGGCGCTGACGTGGTCGGCGGCATTCCGCATTTCGAATACACCCGCGATCAGGGCGTCAGCTCGGTGAAGTTTCTGATGGACCTGGCCGAGCGCACCGGCTGCCTGGTCGATGTGCATTGCGACGAGACCGACGATCCGCATTCACGTTTCCTCGAAGTGCTTGCCGAAGAAGCGCGCAGCCGCGACATGGGCGCCCGCGTCACCGCCAGCCACACCACGGCGATGGGCTCTTATGACAACGCCTACTGCGCCAAACTGTTCCGCCTGCTCGGCCATTCCGGGATCAGTTTCGTCTCCTGCCCGACCGAAAGCATTCACCTGCAAGGGCGCTTCGACAACTTCCCGAAACGCCGGGGCGTGACCCGCGTCAACGAACTGCTCGAAGCCGGGATGAACGTGTGTTTCGGCCAGGATTCGATCGTCGACCCGTGGTATCCGCTGGGTAACGGCAACATCCTGCGCGTGCTTGAAGCCGGTCTGCATATCTGCCACATGCTCGGTTATCGCAACCTGCAAAGCGCGCTGGATCTGGTCACCGACAACAGCGCCAAAGCCATGCACCTGGGCGAGCGTTACGGACTGGAACAGGGTCGCCCGGCGAACCTGCTGATTCTCTCGGCGGACAGCGACTACGAAGTGATCCGCAGCCAAGGCCTGCCGCTGTATTCGATTCGCGGCGGCAAGGTGTTGATGAAGCGGCAGATGCCGGTGGTGGAGTTCAGCTGAGATTGCGCTGGGGCTGATGGCTTGCCAGCGATGGCGTCGGCCGAATCAACCCGCCAACCGCGCCGTGCCAAACAATCTGACGCGCAGCAATTCCCCTTGCGAAACCTCAAGCAAAACCGGTGCGGTGCCACCCGGCATGACCACCCGCACCTCCCCTGCCTCGACCCAACCCACCCGCCACGCTGCACACGCGACCGCACTGGCGCTGGTGCCGGAAGACGCGGTTGGTCCTTCGCCACGTTCGAATACCCGGGCGAGGATGTGCTGCGGCGACGCCAGCACGGCCCATTGCAGATTGA
Organism: Pseudomonas sp. Sample_20; assembly: GCF_004307585.1. Lineage (NCBI taxonomy): Bacteria > Pseudomonadati > Pseudomonadota > Gammaproteobacteria > Pseudomonadales > Pseudomonadaceae > Pseudomonas > Pseudomonas sp. Sample_20. The sequence continues at coordinate 1,675 of NZ_RCOA01000135.1, forward strand.
CGCCCGCCGGGCACGGATTACCGGCACCGTTGGGCATCGCATAGGCGATTGCTGTAAGCCTTTCGTTCAGCGGTGATTCAAGCATCTGCTCGTTGCTCGGCAAAGCGCTTGCATCGCTGAGCAGCGTTACACAGTGCGGATTGCCGATACGGACGAATTGGCTGTGTGCCCAGTCAGGATTGAGTTGCGCCAAGGGCTGGACATGGCTGACGTCGCGATTGTTGAACTGAGCGTTTTCAACCGTCTGCGCACCCACAGCCTCCGGGCCGAAGCCAGGCTGACCGAGGTCGAGCCAGAAACCGCGCACGCCTTCGACTTCGGCCGGTGTCACCGCGGTTCCCAGCGCTTCGCCCTTGTCATGATGAACGCGCAACACTGCGCCCTGCTCCGCCATCAAGCCTTGCTCGGTCAATGCCTGAGAAAAAATCGTCAGGCCGTTACCGCTGCGCTCGGCGAGGCTGCCGTCGGTGTTGACGATCAGTACATCGAACGGCGCAGATGCCTGAAACGGGCCGATCAGCAGGCCGTCGCTGCGGTGGGGTTTGCTGTTGGCCGGGCGTTGGCCGTCGGGCCAGTGACAGCACAAGGCGATGGCGGCCTCGCTCCATTGCTGCCTGGATACGGCGCACTCTGCGGCCCTCGCTGGCAAAGCGATTCCGGCTTCGCGCAAGGCTTGGGGCGAGACCACTCCGTAGATATTGCCGCGTGCGTTGTAGAACTTCGTCATGCCTTGTTCCCGTATTCCATGCTGGCGAAAATCCGACTGTAAACCGCAAACCAGTGTGGGAGCGAGCCTGCTCGCGAAGGCGGTGCGTCAGTCGACAATTCCATATTTGACCCACCGCTTTCGCGAGCAGGCTCGCTCCCACAGGGTAGGATGTTCACCGTTATGCCCCGAAAGGCCTGAGATCGAACCTCAACGCCGTCAGAATGTCACTCGGGATGCAGTTGTTTTTTTGCCAAGGATCGATATGACCAGCCTCAACCCCCAAGACACCTTCGTCCCCGGACGTCTGCAACAGATGTCCACGCGCGTTGCCTTTTTCATTGCCGGCCTCGGCATCGCCGCGTGGGCGCCGCTGGTGCCGTATGCCAAGGCGCGGGCCGGGCTGGATGAGGGCACGCTGGGGTTATTGCTGCTGTGCCTGGGCGTCGGCTCGATTCTGGCGATGCCGCTGGCGGGGATTCTCGCCACGCGTTTTGGTTGCCGACGTGTGGCCACCGGCGGCACCTTGCTGATCTGCGCGGCGCTGCCGTTGCTGGCGACGGTGTCGTCGATCCCGGCGCTGATCGCCACGTTGTTCATGTTCGGCGCCGGCCTCGGCACGGTGGATTCGACGGTGAACCTGCAAGCAGTGATCGTCGAGCGCGCCAGCGGCAAGCACATGATGTCGGGTTTCCACGGTTTGTTCAGCCTCGGCGGCATTGTCGGTGCGGCGGGCGTCAGCGCCCTGCTCGGCCTCGGCCTGACACCGCTGGCGGCGATGCTGGTGGTAGTGGTTTTACTGATCGGCGCCTTGCTCAAGTGCGTGCCGCACATGTTGCCCTACGGCAGCGAAAGCTCCGGCCCGGCGTTCGCCATTCCCCATGGCATCGTGCTGTTTATCGGCGGCATGTGCTTTATCGTGTTCCTCACCGAAGGCGCGGCGCTGGACTGGAGCGCAGTGTTCCTCGCTCAGGAACGCGGGATCGACACGGCTTACGCGGGAATGGGTTACGCAGCGTTTGCCCTGACCATGACCGTCGGCCGTCTGCTCGGTGATCGCATCGTGCGCAAGCTCGGTGCGACGCGGATCATTCTGTTCGGCGGGCTGTTGGCAGCGGCGGGATTGTTTCTCGCCACCTTCGCGCCGAGCTGGCAAGCGGCGCTGCTCGGTTATGCGCTGGTCGGCGCCGGCTGTTCCAACATCGTGCCGGTGCTGTACACGGCGGTGGGCAAGCAGACGGTGATGCCGGAAAGCATCGCGGTGCCGGCGATTACCACCCTCGGTTATGCCGGGATTCTCGCCGGGCCGGCGGTGATCGGTTTTGTCGCCCATGCCAGCAGCTTGAGTTTTGCCTTTGGCCTGATGGCGGTGCTGTTGGTCGCGGTGGCCATCGGCGGTAAGACATTGAAAGTATGAAGATTAGCGCGACACCTGTCAGGTTTGACACTAGACAGGCTTCGACCCTTTGAATCATGGTGATTTCCAGCCCCGCGGAAATGGAAATCTGTCATGAACATTCGAATTGGATCGGCTGTTGGACTTATCGCTCTTCTCCAGGGATGCGCCTCCGTCAATCGATACGACTGGGGCGAAGGCGCAGCCAACTTTGCTCCCGCTGAGCGGCTGGCCAATGCCAACGGACGTTATGCGCATTGGCAAGCCATTGGCCGTGTCGAAGTTGAAGGCGGCATGACCTGCTCCGGTACACTCATTGACACACGAGAACCCGGTACTGTGTCGAATCCGGCTTATGTACTGACCTCCGGACACTGCACACATCCGGAGATAGGCAATAACGAGGTCATCGTCAATCAGCCTGCAAAGGGTCGGGTGACGTTCAATTATTTTTTCGACACGCAACCGCACAGTCGCTCATATGCGGTAGGCCGGATTGGCTGGAGCACGCTACGTGGCCAAGACATCTCTATCGTTGAACTTGCCACCTCTCTGGAACAGTTGATCAGCGACGGTATCGAGCCTCTGAAACTGGCGCATGCCCCCTTGCCCGCTGAAGAAAACATTTTGATCACCGGCGCGCCCGTGAACGGCTTCATTCAGCGAATGGCATGCAAACAGGAACATTCGGCAGCGGTCATCGAAGGCCCTTGGCGATGGGTAGGACAATCGAGCAACCGTTGCCTCGATGTTGTCAGTGGATTATCCGGCTCACCATTGCTTGCGCGTTATACCAATGAAGTCGTGGGTGTGTTGGGCACTACCACGCGCGGAAGTGACCGTAATCGATGTGACAAGGGCGCCCCCTGCGAAGTCATTGCCGGGCAGGTCAACAAGCGAACTGCCACCAACTACGCCTCCACAACCGAAGGTCTGGGTGCTTGCTTCACCAAGGGACGTTTCGACCCGCGTCCGGGTGACTGCCCGCTGGGAGCGGCATGGTCTTTTCCAACATCATCGCAAAACAGCGATTACATCAGAGTCGAGCGTGACGAGCACGGACAAGTCGTGCCATGGCAGTGGCTGCAAACCTTCGCATTGAGCGCTCCCTACTACCGCTATCGCTATACGCGCACGCTGGACGAATGCCAGTCGCTTGCTGGGTATAGCCAGGTACAAACCGCTCGCCCTGGTTCCGAGAATCAGTTGAGCCATGAACTCAAAGAAGGTGCGGGGCTATATTTTCTCTGCCTGATCGGCCAACAGCGGCCTACGGACGTGCCAAAACAATCGGATGGAAAAACCCCCAGCATCTATTGGCGGTGGTTGCTGGAAGCACCAGCGCCGTTGGCGCCGGCCTATAAAATCGAATGGGTGGGTGACGATGACTACGATGTCAGGGTTTTTTCGGTCTCACCGGATCTGGATCCCTTTCAATTTCAATACAAGTCCGGGCAGCCCGGGAGCGTCAACTGCAATGACGGGCAGGGATTCCAGCGCGTACCGCCCTCCACGGGCGTGTTCCATGTTTCCGTTGCCAATGGCCGGCAGAACGTCTGCCTCAAAGGCGCAGACCTGGCGGGGAATCCCGGACCGACCATCGACTTTCTGATTCCTCAATAGCTTCAGGCCTGTTGTGGCTGAGCCGTGTGAAACCGGTTCAGCCACAACAGCGCCTTAGAAACCGACGCTGGCCTGCACGAAGAACGTGCGCGGTGCGCCGACATACATCCCCGAGTTGTTGTCGCTGGAGCGGGTGAAGTATTGCTTGTCGAAGACGTTCTTCACCCCGGCACCGAGCTTGAGGTTCGACACCTGCGGACCAAAGTCGTAGCCGCCGCGCACGTTCCAGGTCACGTAACCCGGGATGTCGCCGTACTGCCCATCCGCTGTGCCTTCGGTGATGTAGTTGCCGTTGAAGCTGCCATCCGCATTCACACCGGTGCCCGGCGAACGCTGTTTCGATTGGGCGAAGCCATCGATGTTGTACGTCCAGCGGTTGATCTCGTAACGCAATCCGACCGTGGCCACCTGCCGCGAATAGAACGGCAGATCGCGGCCCTTGAAGCCGGGGATCTCGCCTTCATAGGTGGCGCGGGTGTAGGTGAAACCGGCGTTGGCGGTCAAACCATCGAGGCGCGGATCGAGGGCGGCCATGTCGTAGTGCGCCGAGGCTTCGATGCCCTGGTGCTTGGTCGCGCCGAGGTTGGTCCAGCCGACGTCGTTGCTGATGTATTGCAGTTCGTCATCGAAGTCGATGTAGAACAGCGTCACCTCGCCGCCCCAGACATCATCGTTGTAACGCGTGCCGATCTCGTAGGTCTTGGCCTTTTCCGGCTCCAGACCGTTGGCGGTGCTGTCACCCGAACCGCCCTGGCCGAGCTGGAAATATTGCAGGCTGCCGAACGAGGTTTCGTAATTGGCGAACAGCTTCCAGGCATCGGACAGGTGATACATCACGCTCAGCGCCGGCAGCGGCTCATTGCTTTCGATGCTGCGGTTTTTTTCCGGGACCGGCCGGCCAGCGGTGTCGAGGACAGCGCGATCATGCCAATCGGTGCTGATGTGTTCGAAGCGAATGCCCGGGGTGATGGTCCAGTTGCCGACGTCGATCTTGTTGTCGACATACACCGAATTGGCCTCGGTGCCGCCGGTGCGATCCTGGAATACATGGCCGTCGGAGGTCGGCGTGACTACTGGCTGGTTGTTGACCAGCGCCAGACGACTCGACTCTTCGTGCATGGCCTCTTTCAGATAGCGATAACCGACGCTGACTTCCTGGGTGGTCGGGCCGACATCGAACACCCGCGACACGCGCGGCTCGATGCCGAGGGTGTAGTAGGAACGCGGGTAAGAGCTGAGGGTGCGCTGATCGCGCGCAGCGATGGTACTGCCGCGAAAGCTGTCGGTGTAGTAGGTGAGGATTTCCGCCTGAGTGCGCTCGTCGATCTGGCGGATCCACTTGAACGACACGTCCTTGCGCCGGCCTGTGAACTGGTCGTAGTCACGCACCGATTCGTACGGTTTGTCGTCGTACTGACGCTGGGTCAGACCGCCGGGCATGTCGGCGCTGGCGTCGTAATAGTGGAAATTGAGACTGAAATCGTCCTGATCGGTCGGCGCCCAGTGCGTCTTGAGCAGCACGTCGTCGATGTCGTTGCCGTTGTTGCGCTCGCGATAGCCGTGACCGTTGACGCCGGAATACAGCAGCGCGACGCCCATGCCGTTGTCGGCGGTGCCGCCAAGAAATGCGGTGTCGATGTGTTTCCAGCCGCCGTACTGAGTGGTCTCCAGCGTTGTGCCGATTTCGCCGGTGGTTTTCTCCGGGATCGCGCGGGTCACGAAGTTGATCACGCCGCCGACGTTCTGTGGTCCGTAACGTACTGAACCGGCGCCACGCACGACGTCGATGCTGTCGAGGTTGCCCGAGGAAATCGGCGCCATCGACAGTTGCGGCTGGCCGTACGGAGCAAACGCGGCAGGTACGCCGTCGATCAGCACGGTCGAGCGTGGCGACAGGCGCGAAGTCAGACCGCGTACACCGACGTTGAGGGAAATATCACTGCCGCCGGTGCCGTTGGAGTCCTGCACCTGCACGCCGGGCACGCGTTTGAGCACGTCGCTGACGTTCATCGCGCCCTGCTCGACCATCGCTTCGCGGCGAATCACCGTGCGTGCGCCGGGGTGGTTCTGCACCACCGCAGCGTCCGCGTCACCGAGCCAGTCGCCGACCACTTTGATGTCGGTCACGCCGAGCTCCAGCGGGCCGTTGCTGGCTGCGGAGGTGGCTGTTGGGGCGAGCGTGACCGAGCCTTCATTGATCTGATAATCGAGACCGCTGCCCTGCAACAGCTGCCGCAAAGCCTGCTCTGGCGAAAGGTCGCCGTCGACCGCTGGCGCCTGTTTGCCGGCCACCAGTTCAGGGCTGAAAAACACCTGCAGCGAGGTTTGCTGGCCCAGCTCGCTCAAGGCCTGGCCCAGCGGTTGCGCGCGAATATGAATGGCTTCATCGGCAAACGCCAATGGCATCGCGGCACTGACCGCCAGCGCGAGAGCCAATGGCAACCAAGGGGATTTTTTATTGTGGGTTGTGGTGATGTTCACGTCGTACGCAGTCCTGTGGATCGCAAGAGTGTGCGGCTGTTAATGCAAACCAGTTGCAGTTGAACAGGAAGACGATGAACTGAAAAAAAACCTGAATGCTATCTGGAAATTATTTCCTGACTGCCATCGGCAAGGGTGCGCACCGTCACCGGCAGGATGCTCGGCAAGGCTTTGAGCAAGGCGTCGGTGTCGTCGGATTTGAACACGCTGGTCAGGCGCAGGCTGGCCACGTTCGGCTGGGATACGGTCAGCGGTTTGTCGCGATAGCGCGATACTTCCGCCGCTACTTCGCCGAGGCTGGCGTTGTTGAACACCAGTTTGCCGTTGCGCCAGGCGGTCAGTTCCGCCGGGTTGACCGCGTAGGCCGGCAGGACCTTGCCCTGGGCATCGACCGCCGTGCCGAGGCCTGCGGTGAGGTTGATGAATTGGTTGTCCGGGGCAGCACTTCCCTGCACCTTCACCGTGCCCTGCTCCACCGCCACGCGGGTCTGCGTGGCATCGCGGCGCACATCGAAACGCGTACCGGTGACCGTGACCCTGCCGCTGCCGGCTTCGACAATAAACGGACGCGAGGCGTCGTGTTCAACACTGAACATCGCCTCGCCCGCGCTCAATTCGATCAGCCGTCGATCCTGCCCATAACGCACCTGCAAGCGGCTGCGACTGTTCAGATCGATTACAGAACCGTCCGGCAACGCCACATGCTTGCGCTCGCCCGGCGCCGTGGCGAATTCAGCGCGGTAAGCGCCCGGATGATTCAAACCACTGAACAGGCCAAGCCCCAGCGCCACGGCGAGGACACTCGCGGCGACGGCATAACGCAGCATCGGCCGGCGTTCGCGGCGGGGAGTTTGCGCAAGCGCCTGAAGACGCGACGTCGGCAGCAGGTCAGCCGCCGTCCACAAGCCTTGCAGCAACTGGAATTCCTCACGGTGCTGCGGATGCTCGTTCAGCCAGGCCTCGAAGCGCTGCCGTTGCTCGACGCTGACATTCGGCTCCTGCAATCGCACGAACCAGGCCGCCGCCTCTTCCCGCACCGCCGTTTGCCCACAGGCGCAATCACCCGTTTCCATCATGGAATGTCCTGTCCGGCTGAGAATGAAAAGGTGCGAACGCTCATGATTGCTAGCCATCCAGCCGCTCACGCAGATGCCGCAGGGTGCGGATCATATACTTTTCGACCATGTTCTTGGACAGCCCCAGGCGTTCGGCGATTTCTGCCTGAGTCAGGCCTTCGATCTTCTGCCAGACAAAGATCTTGCGGCAGTTGAGCGGCAGCTCGGTGAGCGCGCGTTCGATGGAATCGGCCAACTGGATCGCGTGCATGTAATGCTCCGGATCGCCGGCTGACGACGCAGTGTCCTCGACCGCCTCCGACTCCAGGGCGCCCCGCCGGTCCTCCCGCCGATAACCATCGACCGCGATATTGCGTGCGGTCTGATGCAGATACGCACGCGGCTGCTGCACCGCCGCCGAATCTGCCTCGAGCACCCGCACAAAGGTGTCGTGCGCCAGATCCTCGGCCTGCGCACGATTGCGCAGGCGCCGAGTCCAGGTGCCGATCAACTCTTCGTAATGCTCGAAAAAGCCGGGTCTGCGGGGACGCATGAGGGTTGGCGACGCGCTGAGGAAAGAGGCGCGAATAGTAATGCTTCCTATTAAGGCGAGGCAATCGATTCCTCGAACAGAGCGCTCAGGGCGCGTACCTGGTCAGCCGGGTTCGCTCAACCAGTTTCAGGTAGTTTGCCAACATCGCCAGACCTTGCGGCGTCATCAATGACTCCGGGTGAAACTGCACGCCATAGATCGGCAGGTCTCGGTGCCGAAGCGCCATGATCTCACCCGGCATGCCGTCGTCATCCAGCACGTGCGCAGTAGCCACCAATTCGCCGGGCAAGACACCCGCCACCAGAGAGTGGTACCGCGCGACTTGCAAGCCGTCAGGCAAGCCGTCGAACAGGTCACGACTGTCGTGACTGATACGGGAAACCTTGCCGTGCAGCACCTGCCTCGCCCTGCGCACCTCGCCGCCGAAAGCAGCGGTAACGCATTGATGCCCCAGACAGATGCCCAATATCGGCAAACGGCCTGCGAAATGATGGATGGCCGCAAGGGAAATGCCCGCTTCTGTTGGAGAGCACGGCCCAGGCGAGACAATCAAAGACTCTGGCGCCAGCGCTTCGATGTCAGCCAAGGTCATTTCGTCATTACGACGCACTTCAACCTCAGCCCCGAGCATGCCCAAGTACTGCACGATGTTGTAGGTGAAGGAGTCGTAGTTATCGATCATTAAGTGCATATGGCAATTCCTGGCGTTGGGCGATCGATTGACAGCGGCCGGCGGCGACCCGCAGCAACTGGCTTTTCTCCAGCGTTTCCTGCCACTCACGATCGGCTACCGAATCCTGCACCACGCCGGCGCCGGCCTGAACGTAGAGACGGGCGTCTTGCAGCAGTGCGGTTCGAATGGCGATCGCCAGGTCGGCACGGCCGCTCCAGTCGAGATAACCGATCGCGCCGCCATACACCCCGCGAGAATGCGGTTCCAGTTCGGCAATGATCTCCAGCGCCCGCACCTTCGAGGCCCCGCTCAGCGTGCCTGCGGGGAAAATGCTTTTGAGCAGGTCCAGCCCGGTCACGTGGTCCGGCACATGCCCGGTCACGGTTGAGACGATGTGCATGACATGGGAGAAATATTCCACGTTCAGCAACTGCGTCACCTGCACACTGCCGACGCGAGCCAATCGGCCGAGGTCATTGCGCGACAGGTCAACGAGCATCATATGCTCGGCAATTTCCTTCGGATCAGCGAGCAGTTCATCCCTGAGTCGGTGGTCTTCGACTGCCCCACTGCCCCGCCGGCGTGTACCAGCCATTGGCCGGGTGGCCACCGTTTGTTGCTCCTGACGAAACAACATTTCCGGAGAGGCGCCAACCACCTGGCAGTCGCCCAGGTTCAACAAGTAGCGATAAGGCGTGTGCCCCAGATCGGACAGGGATCGGTACAGCGCGACGGCGTCCTCGTCGAAAGGCAGGCTCATGCGTTGGGATAAAACCACCTGCATCACATCGCCCGCAGCGATGTAGTCCTTGATCCTTGCTACGGCCTCAATGAACGCTGACTTCGGGAAGGCCGATTCGACGACCGGCGTTGTCACCTCGACCACATGCCCGCCAGGTGCGCGCGGTACGAGTAACGGGCGCACATTTGCGATCAGTCGGTTGAGCCGATCCTGCCCACACTGGTAATCGCCCAGCGCCTTCGGGGGTTCATGCACGATGCAATAAGCCAGATGCTCGCGGTGATCCAGCACGACGAGATCCATGCTGATCAATTGCAATACATCAGGCAGCTGAAACCCAGAGGGCTTGCGCGGCACTCGACGCAGACGCGACTCGATGAGCCGAGTCGTTTCGAAACCGAAATAGCCAAAGAACCCACCGCTGAAACATGGCAGGCCCGGGCATTGCGGTATACGAAAGCCCTTCTGCAACTTGCCCAGTTCTGCCAACGGATCAATACAGTCAATCGTCACCGAAATCTGTCCGTCACGGTACAGGCGCAAGACACCCTCATCGAGTTCGACGCGCTGACTGCAAGGCAGGCCAATCACCGAGTACGCCGGCGCGAACACACCCTCGTGCCAGTGGCCGGTTTCGAACAGATAGTCTTGCCCACAGTTGGCTAGAGCCTGGTACAGCGCAACGGCTTCCACCTCTGGCGGCAATGACAGGGTTTGCCAAAGCGGCACATGGGTATACCCCGCCTCGCCGTAGGCAAAAAAATCTTCTAGGCTCAACATCCTTGTGTCTCCGGTTGATCACGCAGTAACAGATCGGCCAACAGCGTCAAAGCCCTGCGATCAGATTTGCCATTGCGATTGAGAGGGATCTTGTAGGGTGCGGTGATGCGAATCGGACGGTTGCGGCCTGCCCCGATACCGGGGCAGGCACAGCGCTTATTTCAGCGGCGTAGCAACAAACTCGGGCAGTTGCTCCACCCGGTCAGCGTAAGCGGCAAGCGCTGTGTAGTTCTGGACCTCGACCAGGTGGGAGACCCTGAACTGGGTGAAGCGCCAGGCGGCGGCCACGGTTACATCGGCCTGAGACAACTGCGCCGTTGCAAGCCAAGGATTGGCGCTGGCTGCAGCCTTTTCCAGAAGCGCCAAAGCGGCATGCAATTGCTCGGTGACGCGCGTTTGCCAAGGCTCATAGTGAAACGCGACCGGTTTGTTGTATTCATACTCGAGCTGGACCGCTTTTTCGCATACCGCGAGGCCGAGCCCGATGAGCGACAGCACCTTTTGATGCTCCGCCGAATCCTTCGGCATCAAACTGCGGTTGGGTGCGACCTGCGCCTCCAGATAATCAAGGATCATCGATGAGTCCATGATCATTTCGCCGTTTTCGCAAATCAGCGTCGGCGCCTTGACCACCGAATTGATGGTTCGAAATTCATCCGTATCGCGAAACACCGAGATCTGCCGATGTTCATGTTCCAGCCCCATCAGCCGCATAGAAACGGCCACGCGCCGAACATAGGGTGATCCCATCATGCCAACCAGTTTCATCGCTTTCTCCTGAAATATTGACTATCCGTTTCATCGCCCCTTCCACTCCGTGTGACACTGGTGAACAAAGGGCGAAACTTGTGGTAATCGGCTATGCATCAATTGGTGCAAACGCCACCCTCGCCCCGTAGAACAACGAGGCTCGTTGTGAAACCGTTGCACTATCGCCAGTCGTCAAGAACCTGTTGCCGCCTGCTCTTGCACTTGAGAGATGAGGATTACTTTTCAGATACTCCACCAGACTCTCAGCGGCGGCGTCGGACTGGGAAATCAGCCGCATGGAATCCGGCAGCTCGCGGCGCCAGAGGTGTTCAATAATCGGATAATGCGTACAGCCCAATATGCAAACATCTGGCACCTGTGGAGCAGCACTCAGGAGCGCATTGACATGTTTACGAATCTCAGTGCGCAGCATGTCCTCGGGCACACCTTGTTCAATGAGCAACGCCAGGCCCTGACAGGCTTGTTGGTACACCTTTATATCGGCACGCCGATTATTGATTTGCAACGCAAAGATATTTGACTGAACCGTGTGCTGAGTCGCGAAGACCGCGACGCTTTGCACTGGATAATCACAAGCAGAGTTCGCGATCCTGTCGGCGACAGGTGCAACAACGCCGATCACCCTGCGACCGGGATGAACCTCAGCAAGCCACGTCTGCTGCAATCTTTGCAGACTGGTGGCAACCGCCGTGTTACAGGCGATGACAACTAATGAGCAGCCATACTTGAAAAGGCGAGTAATGGCGGCCTGGGTAAGATCATGGATATCGTCGACTGCATCATTGCCATAAGGTGCGTTTCCATGATCACCCAAATAGACGAACTGCTCATCGGGCAGGACCGACTCAAACGCGCGCATTACCGTTAAACCACCGCTGCCGAAATCAAATACGCCAATCAATCCGAATCCCTCCTTGAATACCCGTAAGTTTTCAGATAGTTGTCGCAATGGCCGCAGCGACGCCGATATATAAAACCCCTGTTACCACACTCATTTGGCGTTTTGTGCGAAGAATCTTCGCCGCATGCCCCGCCATGAGCATATACAGTGCATATACTGTGGTAGAGATGAATATTGCCGTCGACACCAATGCAATGCACTGCGGAATATACGGCAAGGCGTTATCGATGAACGTTGGAAACAAGATAATGTTGGTCAATATCCCCTTGGGATTTGTAAACGAAACGATCATCGCTCCGGTAAACATTTGCAGAGGGGTTCGCTTGCGCGAAGTGGCAACCGCAACCTGGGTATGCGAACGCAGCGTTTTAAAAGCGAGGTAGAGCAGGTAAACAACGCCCACCCATTTCAGCCAAAACAAAATACCGGGGTTATCTCTTACCAATATCCCCAGACCGGACAAAACAATAACGGCGTGCCCGCCACTGGCCAGGCCGAAACCAATGGCAGCTGGAAACGATTCCTTGAAACCGTGATCCAGGGCTTGTGCCATGGAAAAGGCAACATTCGGCCCGGGAAGTATCGCGGCCGATAGAAATACTACGCAAAACAATATCCAAAGTTGAAAATCCATACCGCGCAATCCCCGCATAAGTCGCGAATTCAAGACAATATTTATTGAAGTTATTCAGTCAGGTTTTGATACTCGGACTTTCAGTTCTCAAGCAGGCGATCCGATCCATTTGGGAAGAAACGCTTTGATCCAGGTCGCCACCGCGCAATCATATTGATGCCAACCGGCAGTATGTTCGGCTGCAGGCCGGGTACCCGGCGCTTTGAGTCGTTCGCCACCGAGCATTGCCCAACGGTCGATCGTCTCGTAAGTCACTTCCGGGTGAAACTGCAGAGCGTAGGCGTTAGTTGCATATCGATAGGCTTGAACCGGAAAGGTCGAACCTTCGGCTAGCTGCGTAGCGCCTGGCGGCAGATCGAAGCCTTCGCTGTGCCATTGATAGACATGGTCTGGAAAAGGAGCGCAGGCGTCAGCCGTTATCTCGTGAGCAGCAGCCAGCGGTGTTATCGGATAATAACCGGCCTCGGTTATCCCACTATCCAGTCGGTAGACGCGCGATCCCAAGTGCCGAGTCAGCATTTGCCCGCCCAGACAAAGACCCAGCAACGGCTTGCCTTCCTTTAACGGCTTGGCCAACCAGTCGATCTCGTCGCGAATATAAGCGTCGTTATCATTAGCGCTCATCGGGCCGCCGTAAACGGCCACGCCCGCGTGCTCTGCCATGCACTGCGGAAGCGGATCACCGAATCGTGGTCGGCGGACATCCAGCTCAAATCCCATTTGATTCAGGAGGACGCCTACGCGGCCGGGCGTCGAGTGTCCCTGATGCAAAATAATCAAGACCTTGCGTGTTTGACCCATTGCACAACTCCATGTGTTCACTGATCAACTTGATCCAGGCCTGATTTAAATCGACGCGGTGAAGGGAGGACTGCCCACCCACAGTTCGGCGAAATTCTGCGCCGCCGGGCCAGTGCCGAGAATGCGATCAAGTTCAGCTATTTGAAGTCGTCTGTGGAATTGAGCATTGTCGTCGTAACGATGCAGCAACATCGCCATCGAATGGGAAAATTGCACATCCCGCCACACCTGTTTCAACGCAATGCCGGAATACGACAGCAACAGATCGTCCTTGTCGCTGGCATAAAAATGCTCGAAGCCACGAGCCAGAATATTGGCATCGGAGACAGCCAGGTTAAGCCCCTTGGCAGCAGTAGGTGGCACGATGTGCGCAGCATCACCCGCGAGGAAAAACCTGCCCTTTTGCATTTTTTCGGCAACGAAACTTCTCAGTTGCACAATACTTTTTTCAATAATGGCCCCGCCGTCAACTTTCTCCGGCCGCCCTTCAATCCGCGATTGCAAGAGGTCCCAGATGCGCGCGGCAGACCACTCATTGGGATCTTCGTCCGGAGAACATTGCAGATAAATTCTTGAAACCTTCGCCGAGCGCATGGTGAACAATGCCAGCCCGGTTTCGTGGCTGGAAAAGATGACATCCTTGGCAATTGGCGTCATTTCGGCGAGTACCGCCAGCCATGCAAACGGGTAAGCGTGAGAATAACAAGTGAGTGCGTCGGCGATTTGCGGCCGGCAAATGCCATGAAAGCCGTCGCAGCCGACAACAAAATCACATTCAACACTCTGTTGCCTGCCGTCATGTCGGAACGTCACCGAAGGCGAGTTACCATCAGTGCCATGCACTTGGACATCGGCAGCGCCAAACAGCAGCGGATACTCTGTCCGCAACCGCGCTGCGACGAGATCCTTGATGATTTCCTGTTGCCCGTAAATCATTACGGTTTGCCCGGTGAGTGCCTCGAAATCCAGTTCACGGGTAGATCCGTCGTAATGGAACTGCAGGGTGGAATGTTTCATCCCTTCAGCATGAACTCTTTCACCCATACCACTTTGTGTCAGGATGCGGACAGTCGCGGGTGTAATCTGGCCCGCACGACTGCGTCCCTCGACGTATTCCCTGGATCGGCTTTCAACAATGATATTGCTGATGTTCATCTGCGAAAGCAGTTGCCCCAACATTAATCCAGCCGGCCCTGCTCCAACGATTGCAACCTTTGTCCGCATGGGGTTGTCCCTCTGAGTAATAAGGCTTAAAGCAAACACAATTCAAATGGCCGGGACGCTGCCTTCGCCATCCATGTCGAAATCAGTTCTTCCTGAAAATCACACTGCTCATGTACTGATGCAAATCACGAAGGTCGTTAATACTCCACGCATGTGGCGGTATCTTTACGCCGTTTTCTCGCAATGTTTTCGGGATCAAATTCCCGCTGGGCCGAAGTATCACCGACGAAACGATAACCCCCGGATATTCATCAAGTCTTTTTCTGAAACCTGGCAGAGTAAGATCAGGAGTTGCCGGATTGCTTTTGTTCGCCAAGGGACCTGTCCCTCTGATGTCTGCTCCGTGGCAAACTGCGCATCGCTGCAGATACAGTTTTTTCCCGTTAGCGTTATCCGCGACTGACACGGATGTTTGCGCAGCCAATACCAAACTCAGCAACACAGTGATTTTCTTACTCATATTTTTGATGCTGCCTATTTGTACCGGTGGATATGAACGACCTTGTTCCAGCGTAATCAAGGCTTGTCAAAAACCAGACGAAAGACTTCATCCGACATGCAGGCGGCCCACGATAACTTGTTGGTCGCTTCTTTTATTCCGGTTACCAAAACGTATCGCGCGCTTCCAAAAAGAAACGAACGAGTTCCAGGATCTGGTTATTTTCCGGAATTACCGGTCGGTAAGAAATTTTCCCGCGCCGAGGGTTGAAGAATAACTATTGCTACAGCGCAGAAGAAAAACAGAGCAACGATTGACTGCCTTGAAGGTAAAGGCATGCGGAGGCGAACAGATAAGTAATGCGATGAGATGAAACATGCCAATCCCTTGAGCCGTTCATAGTCTGATCTATAGCGATGAGTACATCCTTACTCACGGCGACTAATCTCACACTTGTTTCAGAATATGTCAACACCTGATAATCAAATTGACAACACTGAAAATATCCTGAAGCAATCAGAGTTCCGTGGTCTGAATGGTCAGCGCCAACGCCCAAGCGCTACAGACCATCAGTGTTTCTCCCAAACCCTGAAACCGGCCGGCGTGCATCAGACCCGTGCCTATCAACCAGGCATACATCGAGCCCAGCAACGCGCCTGCCGTACCCAAGCGATCGCCAAAGCGCAGCCGTGATGACTGACCGGTTCCAGGGCACCGGCGCCATGCTGGCCGGTGATGATCACGGTCTGCTTCATCATCGCCACAGCGATGGCGCCCTTGATGCGCAAGAGCGCCGAGCGCACGGGCATTGATGCCCCGCCTGCGGGAGCTGCCGCAGGCTGCGAGCTTTTGACTTTGCCGGTGCGTGTCAACGTATCTGTCGCTTCACGGCTGTTTTAGGAGTCTATTACGC
>NZ_RCOA01000118.1:0-17119 GCF_004307585.1 Pseudomonas sp. Sample_20
GCCGGGGTTTCAACGTTGACTTCCTTGAAGAAGCCCAGGCGTTCCAGACGGGTCTTGGACTGGTCAATCAGGTAGGTCGAAGCCCAGCCACCTTCCATCTGACGCATTTCACGACGCAGCACTTCGTCCTCGGACTTGGTGTTGCCACGGAAATTGATGCGGTTGACGTAGGCACGCTTGCCCGGATCGACAGCGAAGAGGATGTCCACAGTGTGGTCATCATCGTGCGGCTGAGGCACGCCGTTGACGTTGGCGAAGGTGTAGCCCTCGTTACCCAGACGACGGGTGATCAGCTCGGAGGTGGTGGTCATCAGCTTGCGCGAGAACACCTGGCCCTTCTGCACGAGCAACAGCGACTTGATCTGGTCTTCAGGGACTTTCAGGTCACCGCTGAGCTTGACGTCACGAACGGTGTACTTCTCGCCTTCGGTGACGTTGACAGTAATGTAGACGTGCTTCTTGTCCGGGGTAATCGAGACCTGGGTCGAAGCGATGTCCATGTTGATATAGCCGCGATCCAGATAGTAGGAACGCAGACGCTCCAGGTCACCGGAAAGTTTTTCGCGGGCATATTTGTCATCGTTCTTGAAGAACGACAGCCAGTTGGTGGTTTTCAGTTCGAACAGGTCGGTCAGGTCTTCCTCAGGGAAAACCGTATTGCCTACCACGTTGATGTGCTGAATGGCGGCAACGGTACCTTCGTTGATCTTCACCTTCAGACCCACGCGGTTACGCGGCTGCGAAACCACTTCGGTGTCAACGGTTGCCGAGTAGCGACCCTGGGCGACGTACTGACGTTGCAGTTCGTTACGCACACCCTCGAGGGTGGCGCGCTGGAAGATTTCGCCTTCGGCCAGACCGGATTGCTTGAGGCCCTTCATCAGGTCTTCAGTAGAGATCGCCTTGTTGCCTTCGATCTCGATACTGGCGACCGATGGACGCTCGACCACGGTGATGACCAGAACGTTGCCTTCGCGGCCCAGCTGGATATCTTGAAAGAAACCGGTTTTGAACAACGCACGAGTGGATTCCACCAGGCGACGATCATCCGCCTGCTCGCCGACGTTCAACGGCAAGGCACCAAAGACGCTACCCGCGGAGACCCGCTGGAGGCCATTGACGCGAATATCAGAGATAGTGAAGGACTCGGCGTGAACTTCGGCGATCATCAATACGGTGAGAACCGCAGTTAGCAGCAGACGTTTCATGAAGTCCTTTCTTATTCCAACTGGCAATAAACAAACTGCCGCAAAATGCGGCAGATTCGCAATTCAGCGAAGCGTTACAGTCGACCCAGATCGTTGACCAGAGCAAGCAACATCACCCCGACCACCAAACTGATACCGATCTGTATCCCCCAACCTTGCACCCGATCCGACAAGGGGCGACCACGCACCCACTCGATCAGATAAAACAACAAATGCCCCCCATCCAGTACAGGAATGGGCAGCAAATTCAGAACCCCCAGGCTAATACTCAGATAAGCAAGGAAATTCAGGAAATCAGCGACGCCCGACTGGGCAGAAGCGCCCGCCACTTTAGCAATGGTTATCGGTCCACTCAAGTTTTTTACCGAGAGCTCGCCGAACAGCATTTTCTTCAGTGAATCCAGCGTCAGAATGCTCATGGTCCAAGTGCGACGGGCACCCTCGCCAATCGCGGCCAGCGGGCCATAGCTGACTTCGCGGATCATTTCCGGTGGCCAGTCGATGGCTTTGACGCCAGCGCCCAGATAACCGCTTGGCGCTTTGCTTTCACCGCGTGCCGCCAGGGTCACAGGGACGTCGATTTGAGCATTGTCGCGCTCGATGCGCAGCATGATTTTGGTATCAGGACGCGTACGAACGGTATCGACCACTTGCTGCCAATCATCGAGCGGCTGGCCATCAAGCGCCAGCAATCGATCGCCGGTTTTCAGCCCCGCTGCCTGAGCCGGGCCTTTCGGATCCAGTTCGGCAAGCACCGGCGGCAACGCCGGACGCCATGGACGAATGCCCAAAGAGCGGATCGGATCCGGTTCGTCGGCGCCTTTTAGCCAGTTATCCAGTGCCAGCGTGCGCGGCGATTCTGCCGTCGAACCCTGCTCGCGCACCAGCAACTGAATCGCACCGCTCTCACCGAGACGACGCACCAGTTGCAGATTGACTGCCGCCCAACCCGAGGTCGGCTCGCCATCGATCGATACAATCTCCTGGCCAGCGTTCAGACCTGCCTTGGCGGCAATGCTGCCAGACTCGACTGCGCCGATGACCGGACGCACCTGCTCGCTGCCGAGCATCGCCAGCACCCAGAAGAACACCAACGCCAGCAGGAAATTGGCAATCGGGCCGGCGGCAACAATAGCAATGCGCTGACGTACCGATTTGCGATTGAACGACTGATCGAGCTGATCGACCGGCACTTCGCCTTCGCGCTCGTCGAGCATCTTGACGTAGCCGCCCAGCGGAATCGCGGCGACCACGAACTCAGTGCCTTGCTTGTCATGCCAGCGCAGCAACGGCATGCCAAAGCCCACGGAAAACCGCAGAACCTTGACGCCACAGCGACGCGCGACCCAGAAGTGGCCGAATTCGTGGAAGGTGACCAGCACACCCAGGGCGATCAGGGTGCCGGCAATCATATAGAGCGCGCTCATCTACTTTCTCCGCAATCCTGTTCAGTGTCGCGTGTCGCCGTTGTGTTGCAAAAACTATCGGCCGTGCCGACTCAACCACTGCTCAGCCAGCAATCGCGCTTTCGCGTCCGCCGTAAATACGGCGTCGAGGTCGTGCAGCGCCACTACCGGCTCCAGATTCAAGACTTCCTCGATGATACTCGCGATTTCCAGGTAGCGAACCCGTCCGTCGAGAAACGCTGCCACGGCCACTTCATTGGCCGCGTTGAGCATCGCCGGCGCGCTGTCGCCAGCTTCGGCCGCCTGACGGGCCAAACGCAGGCAGGGGAAGCGGCTTTCATCGGGCGCCTCAAAATCCAGTCGCGCAATGGCGAACAGATCCAGTGGCGGTACGCCGGAATCGATACGCTCCGGCCAGGCCAGGGCGTTGGCGATCGGTGTGCGCATGTCCGGATTACCCAACTGCGCCAGGACCGAGCCATCGACGTAATCGACCAGAGAGTGGATCACGCTTTGCGGATGAATCACCACTTCGACCTGAGACGGTTTGGCATCGAACAACCAGCAGGCTTCGATCAGTTCCAGACCCTTGTTCATCATGCTTGCCGAATCCACGGATATCTTGCGCCCCATGGACCAGTTCGGATGCGCGCACGCCTGTTCAGGCGAAACATCTGCCAGCTCGGCCATCGGCGTCTGCCGGAAAGGCCCGCCAGAGGCCGTCAGCAAGATCCGCCGCACCCCCACCGAGCTCAAGCCGCGGGCGAAATCCGCGGGCATGCACTGAAAAATCGCGTTGTGCTCACTGTCGATCGGCAGCAGCACCGAGCCGCTTTTGCGCACAGCCTGCATGAACAGAGCGCCGGACATCACCAGCGCTTCCTTGTTGGCCAGCAGAATCTTCTTGCCCGCCTCGACCGCCGCCAGTGTCGGACGCAAACCCGCCGCACCGACGATGGCCGCCATTACTGCATCGACTTCGGGCGCGGAGGCAACCTGACACAGCCCCTCCTCCCCTACCAGCACACGAGTCGGCAAACCAGCTGCACGCAAGTCATCCTGCAACCCACGCGCCGCAGCACCTTCAGGCACCACGGCAAATTGCGGTACATGACGGACGCACAGCGCGAGCAATTCGCTAAGACGGGTGAAACCACTCAATGCAAAAACCTGATAACGCTCAGGATGACGGGCAATCACATCCAGGGTGTTCAGACCGATCGAACCGGTCGCACCCAACACGGTAATCTGCTGGGGACGACTCACGGTGCGGCCATCCAGAGCAATACGGCGAACACCGGAATGGCTGCGGTCAGGCTGTCGATGCGATCCAGCACGCCACCATGACCGGGCAGCAGATTACTGCTGTCCTTGATGCCGGACTGGCGCTTGAACATGCTTTCGGTAAGGTCACCGACCACGGAAATGAAGACGATCACTGCCGCGCCGACCAGGCCTTTGAGCAGTTCGGCCACGGTCCAGTCGCGCACCAGCCCGACAATCGCGGTAATCACCAGACTCAGCGCCAGACCACCGTAAACGCCTTCCCAGCTCTTGCCCGGGCTGACCTGCGGCGCCAGCTTGCGCTTGCCGAACTTGCGCCCGGAAAAATAAGCCCCGATGTCCGCGCCCCAGACCAGCACCATCACCGCCATGATCAACCAGTTACCTAGCGGGTACTGCTTGATCTGCACCAGACCCTGCCACGCAGGCAGCAGGATCAGCAGACCGATCAGCAGTTTGGTCGCCGCAGTAGACCAATGCGCGCTGGAGCGTGGATACGTCAGCACCAGATAAGTCGCAATCGCCCACCAGATTACCGATGCACCGAGCACCCAAGGCGCAAGGCCCGGCAGCACATACATGACGAACAGCATCAGGGCGACCACAGCGGCAAAGCCGACGCGGAACGATTGTGCGGTGAAGCCGGCCAGACGCGCCCATTCCCAGGCACCGAGGCTCACCACCAGGCCAATGAACAGCGCGAAGCCGGCACCTTTGAGCAGGAAAAACCCGCACAAGGCAATCGGCAGCAGGATCAGTGCAGTGATGATTCGTTGTTTAAGCATTAAACCCGGGCTCCAGCTTCGACCTGCTCGCTCGTTTTACCGAAGCGACGCTGGCGTGAAGCGAAATCGGCCAGCGCGGTGCGCATGGCGTCGTGTTTGAAGTCCGGCCAGAACAGGTCGGAGAAGTACAGCTCGGCGTAGGCCAGCTGCCACAGCAGGAAGTTGCTGATGCGATGCTCGCCACCGGTGCGGATGCACAGGTCAGGCAACGGCAGATCGCCGGTAGCCAGGCAGGTCTGCAGCAGATCCGGAGTGATGTCCTCCGGGCGCAAGTGCCCGGCCTGGACTTCACGCGCCAGACGCTGCGCGGCCTGAGCGATATCCCACTGACCGCCATAATTGGCGGCGATCTGCAGGACAAAGCGGTTGGCACCGACCGTCATGGCCTCGGCCTCGCGCATCGCCGCCTGAAGCTCAGGGTGGAAGCGCGAACGATCGCCAATGATGCGCAGGCTGATGTTGTTGTCGTTGAGACGCTTGGCCTCACGACGCAGCGCCTTGAAGAATAGATCCATCAAAGCGCTGACTTCATCGGCCGGGCGCTGCCAGTTTTCACTGGAGAAGGCGAACAGGGTCAGGACTTCGACCTTGGCCTCAGCGCACACCTCGATCACCGCCCGCACAGCATCCACGCCCGCTTTATGCCCGGCGACACCCGGCATAAAGCGTTTTTTCGCCCAGCGATTATTGCCATCCATGATGATCGCGACATGGCGCGGCACCGCGGACGGCGCAGTCTGCTTGGTCTTGTCCATTTAAAGCTCGACCCTTATACGGCCATCAGGTCTTTTTCTTTTTGCGCCAGGTTCGCGTCGATTTGAGCCACGTACTTCTTGGTCAGATCGTCGATTTCGCCAGCAGCGCGACGCTCTTCGTCTTCGCTGATTTCTTTCTCTTTAACCAGATCCTTCAGCGAGCTGTTGGCATCGCGACGAATGTTGCGCACGGCAACACGAGCATCTTCAGCCACATCACGCGCCTGTTTGGTGAAGCCGCGACGGGTTTCTTCGGTCAGCGCCGGCATGCTGATCAGCAACAGCTCACCCAGGTTGGTCGGGTTCAAGTTCAGACCTGCACTGCCGATCGCTTTGTCGACAGCACCGAGCATGTTGCGCTCAAACGCGACAACCTGCAGGGTACGGGCGTCTTTGACAGTGATGTTGGCGACTTGCTTGATCGGGGTGTCAGCGCCGTAATACGGCACCATCACGCCTTCCAGGATGCTTGGGTGCGCCTGGCCGGTGCGGATACGGCCGAAGTTGTGAGCCAGGGACTCAACCGACTTCTGCATACGCTCTTGGGCGTCTTTCTTGATTTCGTTGATCATTGTTGAACTTCCTCGATCAGGGTTCCTTCAGCGCCGCCGTGCACGATGTTCAGCAGGGCGCCGGGCTTGTTCATGTTGAATACGCGCAGCGGCATCTTGTGATCGCGGCACAGGCAGATAGCAGTCAGATCCATTACACCCAGCTTGCGATCCAGTACTTCATCATAAGTCAGATGATCGAACTTCTCGGCATGCGGGTCTTTGAACGGGTCTGCGGTGTACACGCCATCAACCTTGGTGGCCTTGAGCACAACGTCGGCGTCGATTTCGATTGCACGCAGGCAGGCTGCCGAATCCGTGGTGAAGAACGGATTGCCGGTACCGGCCGCGAAGATCACGACGTCCTTGGAGTTCAGGTGACGCATGGCTTTGCGGCGATCGTAGTGATCGGTCACACCGACCATGGAAATGGCCGACATGACGATGGCCGAGATATTGGCACGTTCCAGCGCATCGCGCATGGCCAGGGCGTTCATCACAGTGGCCAGCATGCCCATGTGGTCGCCCGTGACCCGATCCATACCGGCTTTGCTCAGGGCTTCGCCACGGAACAGGTTGCCACCGCCGATCACCAGACCGACCTGCACGCCGATGCCGACCAGCTGGCCGACTTCCAGCGCCATGCGATCCAGCACCTTCGGATCGATCCCGAACTCTTCCGAGCCCATCAGGGCCTCGCCGCTAAGCTTGAGTAGAATGCGTTTATAGCGAGCCTGATAACCACTGCCCTGCTGAGCCATTGCGAATCTCTCCTGCGGCGTATTTAAAATTCTTTGCGAGCTGTTTACAGCTGGCGTTCACTCTAGCTTGGCGCTGCTGCAGCGCCATCGGAACATGGCTTTGTAAGTCAGTTCCGGGTGGAAACCAATAAAAAATTGGTACCCCATCTGAAAAGAGGCTGCGCGCGTTAGCGGGCAGCCTCTTTCGGGCGACAGTTGAAAACCGTCTTATTGCTTGGCGGCAGCCAGCTGGGCAGCAACTTCTTCAGCGAAGTTGTCGACCGGCTTCTCGATGCCTTCGCCTACTTTGAAGTAGGTGAAGGAAACGATTTCAGCACCGGCTTTCTTGGCCAGTTCGCCAACCTTGACTTCAGGGTTCTTGACGAACGCCTGCTCGACCAGGCTCGCTTCTGCCAGGAACTTGCTGATACGGCCCTTGACCATGTTCTCAACAATGTTTTCTGGCTTGCCTTTGATCTTTTCTTCGTTCAGCTGCAGGAACACAGCTTTCTCACGCTCGATCGCTTCGTCGGAGACTTGCGAAGGCAGCAGGAACTCAGGGTTGCTTGCAGCAACGTGCATAGCGATGTCTTTGGCCAGCTCGACGTCACCGCCTTTCAGGACAACAGCAACACCGATCTTGTTACCGTGCAGGTAGGTGCCGACAACGTCACCTTCTACGCGTACCAGACGACGGATGTTGACGTTCTCGCCGACTTTGGCAACCAGCGCTTCACGAGCCGATTCCTGAGCGGCGATCAGCGGAGCTGCGTCGGTCAGTTTTTCGTCGAAAGCTTTTTCTACGCTGGCAGCAACGAAGTTCTTGAAGTCGTCTTGCAGGGCCAGGAAGTCGGTCTGCGAGTTGACTTCCAGCAGCACGGCTGCCTTGTCATTCGATTTGATGGCGATTGCGCCTTCAGCGGCAACGTTGCCAGCTTTTTTCGCAGCCTTGATGGCGCCCGAAGCACGCATGTCATCAATGGCTTTTTCGATGTCGCCGTCAGCCTTTTCCAGGGCTTTCTTGCAATCCATCATGCCTTCGCCGGTACGCTCGCGTAGTTCTTTGACCAACGCTGCAGTAATTGCTGCCATTTTCAAATTCCTCTTGGATAGGTTTTCAACCATTCCACCCGATCGAACGGGCGTTCAATTCTTCCCGAACCACCCATGTTGGCTGCCGCACATGACAAATACAGACGTGGGCGCCGACAAATGGTTTTCGAGGTGGCAAAAAGGGGGCCAAGCCCCCTTTTTGCTTACTGAGTCAACGCCAGGGGCGTCGATTACTCAGCTGCAGCCTGAGTTTCTTCAGCTGCGAATTCAACAGTACCGCCAGCAACATTGTTGCGACCACGGATAACTGCGTCAGCCATCGAACCCATGTACAGCTGGATAGCGCGGATGGCGTCATCGTTGCCTGGGATGATGTAGTCAACGCCTTCCGGGCTGCTGTTGGTATCGACAACGCCGATGACCGGGATGCCCAGCTTGTTGGCTTCGGTGATCGCGATGCGCTCGTGGTCAACGTCGATCACGAACAGTGCGTCTGGCAGACCGCCCATGTCCTTGATGCCGCCCAGCGAACGATCCAGCTTCTCAAGATCACGGGAGCGCATCAGCGCTTCTTTCTTGGTCAGCTTGGCGAAAGTACCGTCTTCGGCTTGAACTTCAAGGTCACGCAGACGCTTGATGGAAGCACGAATGGTCTTGAAGTTGGTCAGCATGCCGCCCAACCAGCGGTGATCGACGTACGGCGAACCGCAACGTGCTGCTTCTTCAGCAACGATCTTGCCAGCGGAACGCTTGGTGCCGACGAACAGAATCTTGTTTTTGCCCTGGGCCAGACGCTCTACGAAAGTCAGAGCTTCGTTGAACATTGGCAGGGTTTTTTCAAGGTTGATGATGTGAATCTTGTTACGCGCGCCGAAAATGTACTTGCCCATTTTCGGATTCCAGTAACGGGTTTGGTGACCGAAGTGCACACCGGCCTTCAGCATATCGCGCATGTTGACTTGGGACATGATAGTTCCTTGATAAGTCGGGTTTGGCCTCCACGTATCCCAATGACCAACCAGAGGCATAAAGCCCAAGGCACCCAGGTCATCGTGTCGACACGTGTGTGGATTTAAGCTTTTCGGGGCATCCCCGGAAAGCGGCGCATTTTATACCACAGGGTGCGCAGAAACGGAACCCGGAATCTGTATTCGCACCAGTGACATGGGCGCAGCCCCCTTGGAATCGGCTCGATGGGCACCATTGTATAGACACAAGCCAGACATGCAGGCGCGGATTTGCGCCTCTCGTCTGTTAGAATCGCGTTTTTCAGGGTCGCAAAATGTACGCTTGCCACCCAATTCGTATCCGTAAGCGCCGCCGAGCGCAGAGAGAGCCTGTATGACCGTCAACCTCAAAACCCCCGAGGACATCGCTGGCATGCGTGTCGCCGGCAAACTGGCCGCCGATGTGCTGGAAATGATTGCCGAACATGTCAAACCGGGCGTGACCACTGATCAGCTCAACCAGATCTGCCATGACTACATCGTCAACGTGCAGCAGGCCATCCCTGCCCCGCTCAACTACAAGGGCTACCCGAAGTCGATTTGCACTTCGATCAACCATGTGGTCTGCCACGGCATTCCGAACGACAAACCGCTGAAAAACGGCGACACCCTGAACATCGACGTCACGGTGATCAAAGACGGCTACCACGGCGATACCAGCCGCATGTTCCACGTCGGCGAGGTACCGGTCTGGGCCGAGCGCCTGTCGCAGGTCACCCAGGAATGCATGTACAAGGCCATCGAGATCGTCAAACCTGGCTGCCGCCTCGGCGACATCGGTGAAGTGATCCAGAAGCACGCGGAAAAGAACGGTTTCTCGGTGGTGCGCGAGTTCTGCGGCCACGGCATCGGCAAGGTCTTCCACGAAGAGCCGCAGATCCTGCACTACGGTCGCGCCGGCACTGGCATGGAACTGAAGGCAGGCATGACCTTCACCATCGAGCCGATGATCAACCAGGGCAAGGCCGACACCAAGGTTCTCGGCGACGGCTGGACCGCGATCACCAAAGACCGCAAGCTCTCGGCCCAGTGGGAACACACCCTGCTGGTCACCGACACCGGCTACGAGATTTTCACTTTGCGCAGCGATGACACCATCCCGCGTATCTCGGTCTGACACCCAGAACGCTCCCAGCCTATAGAAGGAAAGCCAATCGATGCCGCAGGTGGATCCCGAACTCTTCGACCGCGGCCAGTTCCAGGCTGAACTGGCCCTCAAAGCGAGTCCCATCGCGGCGTTCAAGAAGGCGATCCGCCAGGCCCGCGAGGTTCTCGACACGCGTTTTCGCAAGGGCCGCGACATCCGCCGCCTGATCGAAGACCGCGCCTGGTTTGTCGACAACATCCTGCAAAAGGCCTGGGAGCAGTTCAACTGGAGCGAAGACGCCGACATCGCTCTGGTGGCAGTGGGCGGCTACGGTCGCGGCGAGTTGCACCCGTATTCCGACATTGATCTGCTGATCCTGCTCGACAGTGCCGACCACGAAGTTTTCCGCGATTCCATCGAGCGTTTTCTGACGCTGCTGTGGGACATCGGTCTAGAGGTCGGCCAGAGCGTGCGCTCGGTCGACGAATGCGCAGAAGAGGCCCGCGCCGACCTGACTGTGGTCACCAACCTGATGGAAAGCCGCACCATCTGCGGCCCCGAGCGTCTGCGTCAGCGCATGATCGAAGTGACCAGCACCGCGCACATGTGGCCGGCCAAGGAGTTCTTCCTGGCCAAGCGTGCGGAACAGAAAGCACGTCACCACAAATACAACGACACCGAGTACAACCTCGAACCGAACGTTAAAGGCTCGCCCGGTGGCCTGCGCGATATTCAGACGATCCTCTGGGTCGCCCGCCGTCAGTACGGCACCCTGAACCTGCGCGCCCTCGCTGGCGAAGGCTTTCTGGTCGAAAGCGAAAACGCCCTGCTCGCCTCCTCCCAGGAATTCCTCTGGAAAGTGCGCTACGCGCTGCACATGCTCGCCGGCCGTTCCGAAGACCGCTTGCTGTTCGATCATCAGCGCACCATTGCCGGCCTGCTCGGCTTTGAAGGAGACGACGCCAAACAGGCGGTCGAAAACTTCATGCAGCAGTACTTCCGCACCGTGATGAGCATCGCCCAACTGAGCGATCTGATCATCCAGCACTTCGAGGAAGTCATCCTCGCTCCGGAAGACGAGGCGCCGCCGCAACCGATCAATTCACGCTTCCAGCTGCATGACGGCTACATCGAGGCGCGCAATGACAATGTGTTCCGCCGCACCCCGTTCGCCATGCTGGAGATTTTCGTGCTGATGGCCCAGCAGCCGGAAATCAAAGGCGTGCGTGCCGACACCATTCGTCTGCTGCGCGAACATCGTCATCTGATCGATGACAACTTCCGTAACGATATCCGCAACACCAGCCTGTTCATCGAGCTGTTCAAGTGCAAGATCGGCATCCACCGCAATCTGCGGCGGATGAACCGTTACGGCATTCTCGGCCGTTATCTGCCGGAGTTCGGTTTTATCGTCGGGCAGATGCAGCACGACCTGTTCCACATCTATACGGTCGATGCGCACACGCTGAATCTGATCAAACACCTGCGCAAACTGCAGTACACCCAGGTTTCGGAGAAATTTCCGCTGGCGGCCAAGCTCATGGCCAAGCTGCCCAAGCCTGAGCTGATCTACATGGCCGGCCTGTACCACGACATCGGCAAGGGCCGGCATGGCGATCACTCGGAGATCGGCGCGGTCGATGCCGAGGCGTTCTGCCAGCGTCACCAGTTGCCGGTGTGGGACAGCCGCCTGATCGTCTGGCTGGTGCAGAACCATTTGGTGATGTCCACCACTGCGCAGCGCAAGGATCTGTCCGACCCGCAGGTGATCCACGATTTCGCCCAGGCGGTCGGCGACGAAACGCGCCTCGACTACCTCTACGTGCTGACCGTGGCCGACATCAACGCTACCAACCCGACGCTGTGGAATTCATGGCGCGCCAGTCTGCTGCGCCAGCTCTATACCGAAACCAAGCGCGCCCTGCGCCGGGGCCTGGAAAACCCGGTGGATCGCGAAGAACAGATTCGCCAGACACAAAGCGCGGCGCTGGACATTCTGGTGCGCGGCGGCACCGACCCGGATGACGTCGAGCAACTGTGGGCGCAATTGGGCGATGACTATTTCCTGCGTCACACCGCCGGCGATGTAGCCTGGCACAGCGATGCGATCCTGCAGCAACCGGTGGATGGCGGGCCGCTGGTGCTGATCAAGGAAACCACCCAGCGCGAGTTCGAGGGCGGCACGCAGATCTTCATTTATGCACCGGACCAGCACGATTTCTTCGCCGTGACCGTGGCGGCGATGGACCAGCTCAACCTGAACATTCACGACGCCCGGGTCATCACCTCGAGCAGCCAGTTCACTCTCGACACCTACATCGTGCTCGACAACGAAGGCGAATCGATCGGCGACAACCCGGCGCGGATCAAGCAGATCCGCGAAGGTCTGACCGAAGCCCTGCGCAACCCGGACGACTACCCGACGATCATTCAGCGCCGGGTGCCGCGCCAACTCAAACACTTCGCCTTCGCCCCGCAAGTAACGATCCACAACGACGCCCAGCGTCCAGTGACCGTGCTGGAGCTGACCGCGCCCGACCGGCCGGGCCTGCTGGCGCGGGTCGGGGGGATTTTCCTCGAGTTCGATCTGTCGCTGCAGAACGCCAAGATTGCGACCCTGGGCGAGCGCGTGGAAGACGTGTTCTTCATCACCGACGCGCTCAACCAGCCGCTGTCTGATCCGCTGCTGTGCAGCCGTCTGCAGGATGCGATCGTCGAACAACTGAGCGTCAATCAGGAACCGGATATCAAACTTTCGCGGATCAGTATCTGAATCACCCGTTTATCCGTGTGAATGCAGCCCATGCTTTCCTCCGGTACATACAATCCCCTGTGGCGAGGGGCTTTATCCCCGTTCGGCTGCGAAGCAGTCGTAAAACCTGTGTATGCGGACATTCAGTTGAACCGCAGTGAATGGTTTTGGGGCCGCTGCGCAGCCCAACGGGGATAAATCCCCTCGCCACAGAAAGCTCTTGAGCATTTAAAAGAGGCCCCCATGAACAACGCTCTGAACCAGCTCCAGCCGTACCCGTTCGAAAAGCTCCGCGCCCTGCTCGGCAGCGTTACGCCGAACCCGGACAAACGCCCGATCGCCCTGTCGATCGGCGAGCCGAAACACCGTTCGCCGAGTTTTGTCGCCGAAACGCTGGCGAACAATCTGGATCAGATGGCGGTGTACCCGACCACCCTCGGCATTCCGGCCCTGCGCGAAGCCATCGCCGGTTGGTGCGAGCGTCGTTTTGGCGTGCCGAACGGCTGGATCGATCCGGCGCGCAATGTGCTACCGGTCAACGGCACCCGTGAAGCGCTGTTCGCCTTCACCCAGACCGTGGTCAACCGTGGCGACGATGCGCTGGTGGTCAGCCCGAACCCGTTCTATCAGATCTACGAAGGCGCGGCGTTCCTCGCCGGGGCCAAGCCGCATTACCTGCCATGCCTGGATGAAAACGGCTTCAACCCGGACTTCGACGCGGTAGCACCGGATATCTGGCAGCGTTGCCAGATTCTGTTCCTGTGCTCGCCGGGCAACCCGACCGGCGCGCTGATTCCGGTTGAGACCCTGAAGAAGCTGATCGCCTTGGCTGATCAGTACGACTTCGTCATTGCCGCCGACGAGTGCTACAGCGAACTGTACTTCGACGAACAAACCCCGCCGCCAGGCCTGCTCAGCGCCTGCGTCGAACTGGGCCGCAATGACTTCAAGCGCTGCGTGGTCTTTCACAGCCTGTCCAAGCGCTCCAACCTTCCGGGCTTGCGCTCAGGCTTTGTTGCCGGCGATGCCGACATCCTCAAGGGCTTCCTGCTCTATCGCACTTACCATGGCTGCGCGATGCCGGTACAGACTCAACTGGCCAGCGTTGCCGCGTGGAATGACGAAGTGCATGTGCGCGCCAACCGTGCGCTGTATCGCGAGAAGTTCGATGCGGTGCTGAACATTCTCAGCCCGGTCATGGACGTACAGCGCCCGGATGGCAGCTTCTATCTGTGGCCGAATGTGCAGGGCGATGATGCGGCGTTCTGCCGCGATCTGTTCGAGCAGGAACACGTGACCGTGGTGCCGGGCTCGTATCTGTCTCGCGATGTCGATGGCGTCAATCCTGGCGCCGGGCGTGTGCGCATGGCGCTGGTTGCGCCGCTGGCGGAATGCGTCGAAGCCGCCGAACGGATTCGTGACTTCATCACCCGCCAGAAGTGATCACGGAGCGCTTGCGGCAGTCCCCTGCTGCAAGCGCTCAAGCGGTTATTTGACCTGCCCCAGATTGGCCTCGCTCAAATCCAGTTCCCCGAGCACTTCTCGCAACACGTCATCACCGATCTGGTGCTGACGACTGAGGCTGTAGAGTTCCAGACGTTGCGCGCGCAGCGCTTTCAAACGCAAACGCCGCTCGAGCAGATCCATCTGGAATGCCAGTGCCTGGGCTTCGGCGGAATCGTTGAATACATCAAGTTGATGGCGATATTCGGACATGATCCGCGCCTTGAGCTCCGCTGCCAGCGCCGCTTGAGCGGCATCCTGCGGGACCACTTCTTCGCTTTCCAGCGAGTGAATCGCCGCTTCGGCTGTCTTGCGCCAGGCGTCGCGCACTTCCTGACGACGCTTGTCGTCGGGACTTTTGTCGATGCCGCGCAGCAGCAAGGGCAGCGCGATACAGGCCGAGACCAGCGACAGCAGAATCACCCCGGCAGCAATGAAGATCAGCAAGTCGCGTTCAGGAAAAGCCTCGGCGCCGATCAGCATCGGTACCGACATCACACCCGCCAGCGTCACCGCTCCGCGCACACCGCCCACCGTCAGCAACCAGCATGAACGCGCCGTCGGCACTTGCGTCAGCTCGCCCTTGCCGCGCAGTCGGCGCAGCAACACCGACAAGCGCCAGATGCTCTGCACCCAGATGAACCGCAGCAGCACCAGCGCGACGAAGATCGCCAACACATCGAGGCAGCGATAGAACAGCGTCGGCCACAGCGTCGGCTCATGGCTGACCACCGCCTTGATGATGTCTGGCAATTGCAGGCCAAGCAGCAGGAAGATCAAGCCATTGAACGCAAATTCGAGCAGCGCCCAAACGCTGCGATTAAGCAATCGCGTGCTGGTCTGGCGTGGCAGCAGATCGAGCCAGCTCTGCATCATCCCCGCTGCCACCGCCGAGAGAATCCCTGAAGCGCCCAGACGTTCGGCCAGTACATAAGCGGCGAACGGCAGCAGCAACATGAACACCACGTGAGTGGCCGGATCGTCCCAGCCCCGGGCGATCATCCACGCGCGCAGGCGTCCGACCAGCCAGCTCAACGCCACACCCACAGCCAGGCCACCGAGCGCCACCGCGACGAAGGTCAGACTGGCATTGGTCAGCGAAAACACCCCCGTGACCGCTGCAGCGAGGGCGAACTTGAAGGTCACCAGGCCTGAGGCGTCATTCATCAGCGCCTCGCCCTGAAGGATGTGCATCAGCGGCGTCGGGAGTCGGTTCTGCGAAATCGCTGAAACCGCCACGGCATCCGTTGGCGACAAAACCGCTGCCAGGGCAAAGGCCACCGGCAACGGAATCGTTGGCAATAGCCAATGAATGAAATAACCGGCGCCGACCACGGTAAACAGAACAAGACCGACGGCCAGGGTCAGGATCGGTCCACGCAATTGCCAGAAGGCGCGTTTGGGCATGCGCCAGCCATCGGAAAACAGCAGCGGCGGCAGGAACAGAAACAGGAACAGTTCGGGATCGAGGGCGACGTGCAGGCCAAGCGTCGGCCAGGCGAGCAAGGCACCGGCAGCAATTTGCACCAGCGGCAACGGCAGCGGGATGACCCGCCCGACCAGTCGCGAGACGCTGACCAGCATCAGCAGGATGAGGACGGTGTAAGCAGTTTGCATAAAACCAGAATCTCAGGCGATCGACAGCGTTGAACTGCCATATTAGCGCCTTAGGCTGTGGCTGACCGTTGCACCTATGTCGCACGGCCAGACGCCGGACTAAATGTGGGAGCGAGCTTGCTCGCGAATGCGGTGTGTCATTCAGCACAGAAATTGACTGAAAGGCCCCCTTCGCGAGCAAGCTCGCTCCCACAGGTTTTACAGCGTTACGACAACCGTGGCCGACGAAACCGTCCGGTCATGGCATAATCCGTCACCATTTTTTTCCAGCACCTGTAAAGGGGGCGATTCCTTGGCCGTTTCAAGTAAAACGTTGCACCTTTTCGGCATCAAAGCCTGCGACACCATGAAAAAGGCGCGCACCTGGCTCGATGAACACGCTGTCAGTTATGACTTTCACGATTACAAGACCGCCGGCATTGACCGTGAGCACCTGAGCCAATGGTGCGACGAGCACGGCTGGCAAACCGTGCTGAACCGCGCCGGCACGACCTTTCGCAAACTCGACGACGAACGCAAAGCCGATCTCGACCAGGCGAAAGCCATCGAACTGATGCTCGCACAACCCTCGATGATCAAGCGCCCGGTGCTCGATCTCGGTGACCGAACCCTGATTGGCTTCAAGCCAGACATCTACGCGGCCGCTCTGAAGTAAGCAGCCCGTCACTCTTTGTAGAGGTATTCACATGTCCAATTCCCTGTTCAGCATCGCCTTTGGTGTCGGCACCCAGAACCGTCAAGGCGCATGGCTGGAAGTGTTCTACGCACAGCCACTGCTCAACCCTTCGGCCGAACTGGTCGCGGCTGTTGCGCCGATCCTCGGTTACAGCGAAGGCAACCAGGCCATCACCTTCACCACCGCCCAGGCCGCGCAACTGGCTGAAGCCGTGAAAGGCATCGACGCCGTGCAAGGCAAGCTGCTGACCCGCCTGGCCGAAAGCCACAAGCCGCTGGTCGCCACGCTGCTGGCCGAAGACGCGCAACTGACCTCCACGCCTGAGGCCTACCTCAAGCTGCATCTGCTCTCGCACCGTCTGGTCAAGCCGCACGGCGTGAGCCTGGCCGGTATCTTCCCGCTGCTGCCGAACGTGGCGTGGACCAGCCAGGGCGCGATCGACCTGAGCGAACTGGCGGAAATGCAACTCGAAGCGCGCCTGCGCGGCGAGCTGCTGGAAGTGTTCTCGGTGGACAAGTTCCCGAAAATGACCGACTACGTGGTACCGGCCGGCGTGCGTATCGCTGATGCTGCACGTCTGCGTCTGGGCGCCTATGTCGGCGAAGGCACCACCGTCATGCACGAAGGTTTCATCAACTTCAACGCCGGCACCGAAGGCCCGGGCATGATCGAAGGCCGCGTTTCCGCTGGCGTCT
>NZ_RCOA01000008.1:0-16876 GCF_004307585.1 Pseudomonas sp. Sample_20
GGGCGCACGCTCCTACGATTGCCAGCACGAGCCAGGGTAAGTGGCGCAGCAGGCTATTATTATTTTTCATTTTATTATTCCAGCCAGGGTGGACAAGAAAGACAGCCACCCCGAGTTTAGCGCTTACGGCGCCAAAGGCCATACCCCGACATAGGTCTAGACGCTTGAGCGATTGGCTGGCGCCCGCATTCGCGGTCTATAGTCAGCGAACCTTCATGAGGATTGCGCCATGAGCGAGCACCCCGCCAATCGACGTCGTTTCAAACGTATTGCGTTCGATGCCAGAACCGAGCTGAAACAGGGCGAGTACATCTGGCCGGTCAAGTTGATCGACCTGTCGCTCAAGGGCCTGCTGATCGAGCGACCGGAGCCGTGGCTCGGGGATAAAGAGCAGGACTTCTTCGTCGACATTCATCTGAGCGAAGACGTCGATATCGAGATGGACGTGCATCTGGCCCATGAGGAAAACGGCCACTTGGGGTTCATCTGCCGGCACATCAGCCTGGAATCGATCCAGCGCCTGCGCCGCTTGATCGAACTGAATCTGGCGGATGAGGCCGAGCTGGAGCGCGAACTGGGTGCCCTGATCGAAATCTAGGCCCCCCAATCCCGATTCGGAATGCCCTGTGGTGAGGGGGATCTATGTGGTGAGGGGATTTATGGGGTGAGAGGATTTATGTGGCGAGGGGATTTATCCCCGTTGGGCTGCGCAGCAGACCCGTTTTTTCAGGGCCGCTACGCGCCCCAACGGGGATAAATCCCCTCACCACAGAGGTTCGGCGTTCACTCAAACAGTGCGTCAAGTGCTTGTTCAAGGCGGCTCACGGCGATGATCTGCAAGCCGGGAGGCGATTCCTTCGGAGCATTACCCTTCGGCACGATCGCGCGTTTGAAGCCGTGCTTGGCCGCTTCTTTCAGCCGCTCCTGCCCGCTAGGCACCGGGCGCACCTCGCCAGACAGGCCGACTTCGCCGAACACCAGCAGATCATGGGGCAGCGGCCGGTTGCGCAAACTCGACATCACCGCCGCCATCAACGCCAGATCCGACGCCGTCTCCAGCACCTTCACGCCACCCACCACGTTGAGGAACACGTCCTGATCGTGGGTCGGAATCCCGCCGTGGCGGTGCAGCACCGCGAGCAACATCGCCAATCGGTTCTGATCCAGCCCCAGCGTCACCCGACGCGGGTTGGCCAGATGGCTGTCATCGACCAGCGCCTGCACTTCGACCAGCATCGGCCGCGTGCCTTCCCACGTCGCCATGACCACACTGCCCGGGACTTCTTCCTGAGCGCGGGTAAGAAAAATCGCCGATGGGTTGGAGACTTCTTTCAGGCCCTTGTCGGTCATGCCGAACACGCCCAATTCGTTGACCGCGCCGAAACGGTTCTTCACCGCCCGCAGCAGACGCAGACGACCATCGGATTCACCTTCGAAATACAGCACCGTGTCGACCATGTGTTCCAGAACACGTGGACCGGCCAGCGCACCTTCTTTAGTGACGTGGCCGACGAGGAAGATCGCCGTGCCGCTCTGCTTGGCGTAGCGCACCAGCAACGCCGCACTTTCGCGCACCTGCGACACGCCGCCCGGGGCCGATTGCAGTTGCTCGGTGAAGATGGTCTGGATCGAGTCGATCACCATCACCTTGGGCTTTTCCTGGCGGGCGGTGGCAATGATGGTTTCGATGCAGGTTTCGGTCATCACCCGCAGTTGATCCTGCGGCAGGCCGAGACGGCGAGCGCGCATCGCCACTTGCTGCTGGGATTCCTCACCGGTGACGTACAGCGCTGGCATGCTCTTGGCCAGATTGCACAGGGTCTGGAGCAGGATTGTCGACTTGCCGATCCCCGGATCACCGCCAATCAGCACCACCGAGCCATCGACCAGCCCGCCGCCGAGCACGCGGTCGAGCTCACCGGACGCGGTGGAAAAACGTGGAATCTCTTCGATGCTGACTTCCGCGAGCGTCTTGATCTGTGCCTGCTGGCCAGCCCAACCGGTGCGCCCGGTGGGTGCCGTGGCGCCGCCGCTTTCGATCATGGTTTCGGTCAGGGTGTTCCAGGCACCGCACTCGCCGCACTGCCCGGCCCACTTGGGAAAGGTTGCGCCGCACTCGGTGCAGCCGTACATGCGCTTGGCCTTGGCCATCAGAACCCCCGGAACAAAAGACGCGATGATAACGCAGCCACCGCCGATCAGCGCGGCGCAGCGGTACGGATTTCGCCGCTGGCCAGACGCGCGGCACTGTTACCCAGCGGATCCTCGGCATTGAGGTCGGCGCCCTTGGCTTTCAACGCATCAAGCAATTCCAGACGCTTGAACAGCCCGGCGTACATCGCCGCTGTCTGTCCGGCGCCGTTACGTTGGTCGGGGCTGCAATCGGTGGCCATCAGGCGCCGGGCGATCTGCAACTCGCCTTTGAAAATCGCGCCCATCAGCGCCGTGTTGCCGCGTTGATCCTGAGCACAGGCGTCCGCGCCCGCTGCCAACAGTCGCTCAACCGCCGGCGCCTGACCGTGGTAGGCGGCCAGAATCAGCGCGGTGTAACCCTTGCTGTCGCGGGTATCGAGGGAATAGCCGGACTCGATAAAGGTCTCGAGCATCGGCACGTCGCCACGGCGGGCGGCGTCGAAGTAGTAATCCTGCAACTGCGCCTTGATTGCCTCGGGGCTTTGCTCGACCGGTGCCGCCCACGCGCTGACCGACAGGCACCCGGCCAGGCATAAAAGAAAAATACGCATCGGGCTCTCCTTGAGCGCACGCGAGGCGGGACAGCCCTCGCGTGCGCCGCATCGCTATCAGTCGGTCAGTTTGGCCGCCAGTGCTTTCACACGGCTGAGGTCGCCCTTGGCCACTTCGGTCACACCGCTGCCGTACTCGGGGTCAGCCTTGTACAGGAAGGACAGGATGATGTGCTTGCTCTCGTCATCGGTGGTGGCCAGCGAGCCGCCGAAGCTGTCGATCAGGTCGCGGCGTTCCTGCTTGCTGTACGAGCGATACAGATCACCGGCCTGCTTGAAGTTCTGCTCACGCTGAATCTTCGCCTGCTGCGTGCTGCCCGCCAGCGCCGACTGGCTGTAACGCGCCTCTGGCGTTTCTTCACGCGGTTGCAGGCGGCTTGGCTGGTAGTTGACGCCGGACTGGCTGGCGCCAAAATTCATCGCGCCATCCTGATTGCCATTGTTCACTGCGATTTTCGGAGCGTTGATCGGCAATTGCAGAGCGTTGGCACCAAGGCGATACATCTGCGTATCGGCATAAGAGAAGACTCGGCCCTGCAACAAACGATCTTCCGAAGGCTCGATACCCGGAACTACGTTGGCCGGTGCCATGGCAACTTGTTCAGTTTCCTGGAAGACATTGGCCGGATTACGGTTCAAGACCATTTGTCCAACTTTGCGCTCGGCAATACCCGGCCAGATCTTGGTTGCATCAAGCGGATCGAAATCAAACTTGGACAAATCCTGTGGCTTGAGAACTTGCACGTACAAGTCCCACTTCGGAAAGTTGCCCTTGTTGATATTACTCACCAAGTCGTTGGTCATATGACTGTAATCCCGACCTTGAACTTCGCTAACTTGTTTTGGCGTAAGGTTCTTGATGCCTTGCAGACTCTTCCAGTGAAACTTAACGTAGTGAACTTCATTCCTGGCATTGATCAGCTTATAGGCATGAACACCATTGCCATCCATTTCCCGATAACTGGCCGGAGTGCCGTAGTTGGAATACAACTCGGTCAGTGTGCGGGTGGCTTCCGGTACATGGGAGAAGAAGTCGAACCGGCGCGAATCGTCGTCGAGGTTGGTGCGCGGATCGGGCTTGAAGGCGTGCACCATGTCCGGGAATTTGATCGCATCGCGGATGAAGAAGGTCGGGAAATTGTTGCCGACCAGATCCCAATTACCGTCAGCGGTGTAGAACTTGGTGGCGAAACCACGCGGGTCACGCAGGGTTTCCGGGGAATGGTTGCCATGCACCACCGCCGAGAAACGCACGAATACCGGCGTGCTCTGGCCTGCGGCGAACACCTTGGCCTTGCTCAGGTCGCTGAGGTCATCGGTCACGGTGAAGGTGCCATGAGCGCCGGTGCCGCGTGCATGTACCACGCGCTCGGGAATACGCTCACGGTCGAAGCGTTGCAGCTTCTGGATCAGTTGCACGTCCTGCAGCAGCACCGGGCCGGTGGCGCCGGCGGTTTGCGAGTTCTGATTGTCACCGACAGCAGCGCCGTTGTCGCGGGTCAGCGGAGCGGCGTTGACCGAGAAGGTCAGCAGGCTGGCGGTGAGAACGCCGAGAGTGCGGCGATGGGGAAAAGCCCCCAGTCCAAGAGCG
Source organism: Pseudomonas sp. Sample_20 (assembly GCF_004307585.1). Lineage (NCBI taxonomy): Bacteria > Pseudomonadati > Pseudomonadota > Gammaproteobacteria > Pseudomonadales > Pseudomonadaceae > Pseudomonas > Pseudomonas sp. Sample_20. The sequence continues at coordinate 4,336 of NZ_RCOA01000008.1, forward strand.
GAAGTCATATCAGGTTCCTCTGGTTTTATTGGGCGCATCCAGGTGCGCCACAGCAAGGCTAGAGGCCCGTGCCGAGGAACATAAATAGAAAGAACGTAACGCCATGATTGAAGAAATTGGCTTTCCCGTCAGCGGGTTAGCGCGTATTCCGCGCGCGATTGCTGGCAATTTGCAAACTAATCGTCAATCGATGTGTCGATAAAAACGGGCATTGTAAGAAGGTGTTTCGCGCAGGAGGCGTTTCGCTGATTTACACTGCCTACACCAAACTCATCTGTAACAAGGAAATAACTATGGGCGTGCTTAGCGAGTTCAAGGCCTTCGCGGTCAAAGGCAATGTGGTCGACATGGCCGTCGGTATCATCATCGGCGCGGCGTTCGGCAAGATCGTTTCGTCGTTTGTCGGCGACGTGATCATGCCGCCGATTGGCCTGTTGATCGGTGGGGTGGACTTCAGTGATCTGGCTGTCACGCTCAAAGCCGCCCAGGGCGATGCGCCCGCCGTGGTGCTGGCTTACGGCAAATTCCTGCAGACGGTGCTGGATTTCGTGATTGTCGCTTTCGCGATTTTCATGGGTGTCAAAGCCATCAACCGCCTCAAGCGCGAAGAAGCCGTAGCACCGACCGCGCCGCCGATCCCGAGCAAGGAAGAGCAACTGCTGGGCGAAATTCGCGACCTGCTCAAGGCGCAGAACGAGCGGCCCTGAGGCATTCGCTACACATCAAAACGGCACCCGCGGGTGCCGTTTTCGTTACCAGTAATTCTCCACCGCAACCTGCCCAGGCTTGCGCGTCAGGCTCAGGCGCATGTCGCGCTGTTTCAGCAAGGCGCGGGTGTCGTCGATCATCTGCGGATTGCCGCACAGCATCACTCGCGAATGCTCTGGCGAGAGCTCAACGCCCGCCGCACGTTCCAGCTCGCCGTTCTCAATCAGCGTAGTAATCCGGCCCCGCAGCGCGCCTGGATGCGCTTCGCGGGTCACAGTGGGGATGAATTGCAGCTTGTGGGCGTATTCGCACAGATAGTCACGTTGCGCCAACCCGCCGATCAACTCCTGATAAGCCAGCTCCCGCGCCTCCCGCACGCTGTAAACCAGAATGATCCGCTCGAATTTCTCCCAGACCTCGAAGTCCTGCAGGATCGACAGAAAGGGCGCCACCCCGGTGCCGGTCGACAATAACCACAGGTCTCGGCCGTCGACAAAACGATCCAGCGTCAGGTAGCCGAACGCCTGGCGCTCGACCATCAAAGTGTCGCCGACCTGGAGCCGGCTCAGCTCACTGGTGAATTCGCCGCCCGGCACGACGATGGAAAAGAATTCGAGAAACTCGTCGAACGGCGACGACACCATCGAATAGGCGCGCCAGACCGTGCTGCCATCGGCCTTGGTGACGCCCAGCCGGGCGAACTGGCCGGCACGGAAGCGAAAGCCGGGATCACGGCTGGTACGCAGCGTGAACAGGTTCGGCGTCAACGGTTGCACATCGAGCAAGGTCTGGGTGGTGTACTTCTCGGCACTGGCAGTCATGAGGCACTCCTTGAAACGATTGCCCACAGTGTCCCGCAAAATCGCGCTGCCAAACACTCGTGATTGGTAATGGTATTGACGGGATCAGCGCAAGACATTCGATTTGCTGGCAATACTGGATCTAGAGCAATAACTTTAAGATGCCAGTTAAAATATAACAGCCTGTATTGCTAAGAACGCTTTTATAAAAAACACCAAAGTTTCAATCTCGAAAAAATGTAAGGCGTTTCGCAGGAAAGATCCTACACTTCGATTCGTGCGAGATTTTTTGGATCCATTTGGCGCCCCTATATCAGGATGGAGGCAAAGTTCATGGAAACGTGGAAGGAATCACAATTGAAACAACTGACATTTGCCAAAGGCATTGAGGCGGCATACCCGATACTGCTGAGATTTGCCGAGAATCTAGGCTTTAACTATTGTGCGATAGCGGTCACCTCCCCCCATCGCGATGTGCATTTGAATGCCTTGCAAATCAATAACTATCCGAAAGAATGGAACATCCAGTACAACAAAGAGAACTACCGGAATATTGATCCGGTAATAGCGCATTGCAATCATTCGGTATTGCCGATCGTCTGGGAAGAAAGAGTGTTCACCGACGCGCCGGAGCTGTGGCAGGCGTTAAAGCAAAATGGACTGCAGCATGGCTGGTCGCAGGCCTTTCATGACGACACCAGCGGTTTGTGCAGCATCATCAGCCTGGCGCGCACCCACTGCCCGATCAGCCCGCTCGAACTGTATGAGCATTACGGTTATCTGTTTTTTGCCAACCGTCACCTCAGTGACCTGTATGCCCGCACCGTTCCCACACCGGCCAAACCCAGCAAACCGAGGCTATCGTCCCGGGAACTGGAGATCATGAAATTGTCCGCCATGGGCAAGACCGCTCACGATATCTCGAGAATCCTCAGCCTGAGCGAACGCACCGTTAACTATCACGTGCAAAACGTCATCGAAAAATTCAACGTCTGCAACAAGATTTCCGCAGTGATTGCCGCCGCTCGTGCCGGCATCATCTGACAGCTGAGCGTTATCGCGCGGTAATCCTGCGAGTATTTAGGCGCAAAAAAACGTACCATTCAGGCCTTTCCGAGTGATGACGCAACCTGCTTGCATCGCAGTCCACTCGGTCGGATCCCGTCGCACCATCTGCCGGCAACGGGATATCTGCCGAATATCCTGAGTCCCCGCCCCATGCCTTTGCTCGAAACGCTTTTCGCCCAGCTCGACCTGATCCGCCAGCCTGAACAGCAGAATGAACCACTGCAAGCCTTCGATGCGGCGGACGAATACCTGCTCAATCATCTCGCCAGCGAACAACCTGCGAGCAGCACCCGCGTGCTGGTGCTCAATGACAGCTTTGGCGCCTTGGCGATCAGTCTGTTGGACAAGGTCGAGGTGAGCAGTAGCGGCGATTCGTTCCTGGGTTTCGTCGGGCTGGAAAAGAATCTGCTGCGCAATGGTCAGGCGTTCGATGCGATTCGTCCGATTCCGGCCAGTGAGCCCTTGGTCGGGCCGTTTGACCGGGTGCTGATCCGCGTTCCCAAGACGCTGGCGCTATTGGAAGAGCAGTTGATCCGCCTGCAAGGACAACTCGCTCCCGGCGCGCAAGTGATCGCCGCCGCCATGGTCAAGCATCTGCCGCGCGCTGCCGGCGACTTGCTGGAGCGCTACGTTGGTCCTGTGCAAGCATCGCTGGCAGTGAAAAAGGCGCGATTGCTGATCGCCACACCTGAAAGCAAAGCGCCCGCCACATCGCCCTACCCGACTCGCTATCGCCTCGACGAACCAGCGATCGAATTGCTCAACCACGCTAACGTGTTCTGCCGCGAAGGCCTCGACATCGGCACTCGCGCCTTTCTGCCACATCTGCCGAAGAACCTTGGCAACGCACGGGTCGCGGACCTGGGTTGCGGCAACGGTGTTCTGGCAATTGCCAGCGCCCTGCAGAACCCGGATGCGCACTACACGCTGGTCGACGAATCGTTCATGGCAGTGCAGTCGGCTGCCGAAAACTGGCGCGGGGCATTGGCCGATCGCGAAGTGATCGTGCGCGCTGGCGATGGTCTGGCCGGGCAGGCGCCGCAGTCACTGGACGTGGTGCTGTGCAACCCGCCGTTCCATCAGCAGCAGGTGGTCGGCGATTTCCTCGCCTGGCGCATGTTCCAACAGGCGCGCGAGGCACTGGTGGTCGGCGGTGCGCTGTACATTGTCGGCAACCGGCATCTGGGCTATCACAGCAAACTGGCGCGCCTGTTTCGTGGTGTCGAGCAAGTGGCGGCGACGCCGAAATTCGTCATCCTCAAGGCGCGCAAATAAAACTGCGGCGTAAAAAAACCCTCCGTGAGGAGGGTTGCAAATCCATACCCGAAGGCGCCGGGACGGGATGTTTCAGTGGGTGGTCAAACCTGCGGCATTCATGAACATGCGCATCAGGCTGGCGGCGATGAACAACACGCCGACACTGCCAACCCAGATCAGGGCCAACCAGCCGAGCCGCTGCCACAGCGGCTTTTTTTCGGCTTCTTCAATGTCGTGCAGGGAATGTTTGCCGGTCATTGCATCGATCTCCGTTAAGCCAAGGCGTCACTGCGGACGCCTTCGCGAGCAGGCTCGCTCCCACAGGGCAAGCCCAGCATGGGATTAGTGATAGCCGTCTTCGTGGGTGACCTTGCCGCGGAACACGTAGTAGCTCCAGAAGGTATACCCCAGGATGAACGGAATGATGAACAACGTGCCGACCAGCATGAAGCCCTGACTTTGCGGCGGCGCGGCGGCGTCCCAGATCGATATCGACGGCGGCACGATGTTCGGCCACAGGCTGATGCCCAGACCGCTGTAGCCGAGGAAGATCAGCACCAGGGTCAGCAGGAACGGCGTGTAGTTGGCATTACGTGCCACCGCGCGAATCAGGCCGTACAAGGTGACGAGCACCAGAATCGGCACCGGCATGAACCAGAACAGATTCGGCATGCTGAACCAGCGCGAGGCGATTTCCGGATGTGACAGAGGCGTCCACAGGCTGACGATACCAATCACTGCCAGCAGCACGAATGCCAGCGGTCGCGCCAGATCATGCATCTGTTCCTGCAATTTGCCTTCGGTTTTCATGATCAGCCAGGTGCAGCCGAGCAAGGCATAGGCCACCACCAGCGCCGCGCCGCAGAACAGCGTGAACGGCGTCAGCCAATCCAGTGAACCACCGGCGAACTGGCGATTGACCACCGGCAGACCATCGATGAACGCTCCCAGCGCCACGCCCTGAAAGAACGTTGCCGCGATCGAACCACCGATGAATGCCTTGTCCCACAGGTGACGTTTTTCATCCCTGGCCTTGAAGCGGAACTCGAAAGCCACGCCGCGAAAGATCAGGCCCATGAGCATGAAGATCAGCGGCAGGTACAGCGCCGACAACACCACCGAATAGGCCAGCGGGAAGGCGCCGAACAACGCCGCGCCACCCAGTACCAGCCAGGTTTCGTTGCCGTCCCAGACCGGGGCGACGGTGTTCATCATCACGTCGCGATCGGTCTTGCCGGGCACGAACGGGAAGAGAATGCCGATGCCCAGGTCGAAGCCGTCCATGACCACGTACATCATGATGCCGAAGATGATGATCACGGCCCAGATCAGTGGAAGATCAATACCCATGAGTCAAATCTCCTTGGTCAAGCGAGTGTTGTCTTCGTGCTCGCCCTCGGCCGGATCGTCGGCTGCGGACAACGGACGCGCCGGGGTGCGTTTCTTGCCTGGACCACCGTCCGGTGTTTCGCTGCCTTCGCTGATCTTCGGCCCTTTGCGCACCAGGCGCATCATGTAGCCGAGACCGGCGCCGAACAGGGCGAAATAGACCACGACGAACATGATCAGGGTGATGCTCATCTGCATGAAGCTGTGGTTGGACGAAGCATCGGCAGTGCGCATCAGGCCGTAGACCACCCATGGCTGACGGCCGATTTCCGTGGTGAACCAGCCAGCGAGAATCGCGATCAGACCGGACGGCCCCATCCACAAGGCCAGATGCAGGAACGGCCGCGAGGTATACAGCGAGTCGCGTTTGCGCAGCCACAGACTCCACAGACCGGTGAAGATCATCAGGAAACCGAGGCCGACCATGATCCGGAACGACCAGAACACGATGGTCGAATTCGGCCGGTCTTCCGGTGGGAATTCCTTCAGCGCCGGTACTTGTTTATCCAGCGAGTGGGTGAGGATCAGGCTGCCGAGGTAGGGAATCTCCACAGCGAACTTGGTGCGTTCCTCTTTCATGTCCGGCCAGCCGAACAGGATCAGCGGCGTCGCTTCGTCGCCATGGTTTTCCCAGTGGCCTTCGATCGCAGCGATTTTTGCCGGCTGATGCTTGAGCGTATTGAGGCCGTGGAAGTCGCCGATCACCGCTTGAATCGGCGCGACGATCAACGCCATCCACATCGCCATCGACAGCATGGTGCGGATCGCCGGGTTGTCCCTGCCGCGCAGCAGATGCCAGGCCGCCGACGAGCCGACGAAGAACGCCGTCGCGACGAACGCGGCCGTGGCCATGTGCATCAGCCGGTAAGGGAATGACGGGTTGAAGATGATTGCCAGCCAGTCGGTGGGGATCACCTGACCGTTGACGATTTCAAAGCCTTGCGGGGTCTGCATCCAACTGTTGGAGGCGAGAATCCAGAAGGTCGAAATCAGCGTGCCGATCGCTACCATCACCGTCGAGAAGAAGTGCAGGCCGCGCCCGACCTTGTTCCAGCCGAACAGCATGACGCCGAGGAAACCGGCCTCAAGGAAGAACGCCGTAAGCACTTCATAGGTCAGCAACGGCCCGGTGACGGCACCGGCGAAGTCGGAGAACCGACTCCAGTTGGTGCCGAACTGATAAGCCATGACCAGCCCGGAAACCACGCCCATGCCGAAGTTCACGGCAAAAATCTTCGACCAGAAATGGTAGAGATCGCGGTAGGTGTCGTTGCGGGTCTTCAGCCACAAACCTTCGAGCACTGCCAGGTAACTCGCCAGGCCGATGGTGATGGCCGGGAACAGAATGTGGAACGAGATGGTGAACGCGAACTGAATTCGGGCGAGATCCAGAGCCTCTAAACCGAACATATGGCTTCCTCTGTCAGGTAATACGGGTAGCTGGCCCGGAGGCCTGCACCACTGCCCCCACGGATATGGAGTGCGGCGAATTCGGATTCGTTCTTTTTTTGCAACCATCGCAACGCAGGGAGTCTGGCCAAATGGCCGCCAGATCAGTTCCGGTCAGGGTCTTGATCTGGATCAAGCAACGTTGAAAGAGTAGTCCCATTTTTGCCAATGAACTGCGTGGTGGTTTGCCGCGTGACAAGTTGCCTCACTCCTGTGGCCAGGGGATTTATCCCCGTCCGGCTGCGCAGCAGTGGTCGTCGTCGTTTATAGATTTTGGGGCCGCTGCGCGACCCAACGGGGATAAATCCCTCATCACAGGGTTGATTGTCAGCATGAAAGATCGATGTCTGGCTAACTGAATTGTTTCTCCTAGCAACTTCCTGTTACAGACTGGTGATAATCTCGCCGTTCACTCGTCCAAGACCTGCCTTCAGATGCCCACACAAGAGCCCCTGCTGTTACGTCACCATCGTCCGTTCATGGCTTTCTGGCTGGCGCGGATTTTCACCGCCAGCGGGTTCCAGATGCTCACCGTGGCAATTGGCTGGAACCTGTATCAACTGACCGGCAATGTGCTGGATCTGGGCCTGGTCGGGCTGGTCGAATTCGCCCCACGGGTGCTGTTCATGCTGCACACCGGGCATGTCGCTGATCGCTACGATCGGCGCAAGGTCGCCGCGCTTTGCCAGTCGTTGCAGGCGTTGATTGCCTTGGCGCTGGCCATCGGCAGCGCAACCGATCATGTCACCCGCGAGATGATTTTCATCCTCGCCTTTCTGCTCGGCGCCGCCCGTTCGTTCGAGATGCCGACGACTCAGGCCTTGCTGCCCAGCATCGTCCCCAGTGCGCTTTTCCCCCGCGCAGTTGCCGCCGCGCAATCGGCGCAGCAGTCGGCCACTATCGTCGCCCCGGCCCTCGGCGGTTTGCTCTATGCACTCGGCAGCGTCTGGGTCTACGGCCCAACGGTGCTGCTGTATGTGATCGCCTGTTCGCTGATGCTCAACCTGCCGGCACGCCAGACGCCATTGAATAAAGGCAAAGCCACGCTGGACTCGCTGCTGGCGGGGATTCGCTTCATCCGCAGCCGCCCGGACATCCTCGGCGCGATCTCGCTGGACCTGTTCGCCGTGTTGCTCGGCGGCGCCACGGCGTTGCTGCCGGTGTTCGCCAAGGACATTCTGCTGACCGGCCCGTGGGGTCTTGGCCTGTTGCGCTCGGCGCCGGCGGTGGGTGCGTTGCTGATGTCACTGTTTCTGGCGCGATTTGCCGTGGAACGCAATGTCGGCCGGGTGATGTTCACCGCCGTCGGCATCTTCGGCGTCGCCACTATTGCGTTTGGTTTGTCGACCTCGTTCTGGTTCTCCCTGGCGGTGCTGGTGGTGCTCGGCGCAGCGGACATGATCAGCATGGTCATCCGCGCCTCGTTCGTGCAACTGGAAACCCCCGACGAAATGCGCGGCCGGGTCAGCGCGGTGAACGGGCTGTTCATCGGCGCATCGAACCAGTTGGGCGAATTCGAATCCGGCCTCACCGCCCACTGGTTCGGCACCGTGCCGGCGGTGGTCATGGGCGGGATCGGCACGCTGGTGGTGACGGGGACGTGGATCAAACTGTTTCCGACGTTGGCGAATCGGGATCGGATGCATGTGCCGGTGGAAGAGAAGGCCTGAGGTTTTTGGAAAAAACTCACCTGCTCAGCACATATCAAGCGACAACGTGCGGTACATAGTTACCGCACTGAGTGTAATGTATCGCCTTACACTCGCCGCCATGATCGAATCCTTTCAGCACAAAGGCCTTCGTGGCTTCTATGAAACAGGTACGACTCGTGGAATTCGTGCCGACCATGCAAAACGGCTGTCGCGCATGTTGCAGTTCATGGATCGAGCGACACTTCCCGGCGATCTGGACTTGCCGGGCTGGCGCCTGCATCCGTTGAAAGGCGAGCTGAGTGAATACTGGTCGCTCAGCGTTTCAGGCAACTGGCGAGTGATCTTTCGTTTTGTCGGTTCGGATATCGAATTGGTCGATTATCTGGACTACCACTGACAGGAGGCAGGCTCATGCCCATGCACAACCCGCCACACCCCGGTGAAACCCTGCTGCTGGATGTCTTGCCCGAGCTTGGTATCAGCGTGAGCGAATTGGCCCGGCACCTTGGCTTTGCACGCCCGCATCTTTCACGCGTACTGCACGGACACGCGCCAATCAGCCCGGATCTGGCAGTACGACTTGAGCGTGCAGGGATCGGCAAGGCGCGCGTTTGGCTAGGCGTCCAAACCGACTACGATCTTTGGCAAGCGGAGCACCGTGAGCAACCAATGATAGAACCCCTCGCAGCCCACGGCTGACCCGTCAGGCCATCAACTCCCCCGCCACCCTCGCCCGCAACGCCTTGCCACCAAGCTGCTCGACCAGGGTCAGGGCAAATTCCAGTGCCGCGCCCGAGCCTTGGGCGGTGATGCAGTTGCCGTCGACCACCACCGGTTGATCAACAAACGTACAGCCGGACAACTGATGGCTGGCACCGGGCAGGCAGGTCATGCGTCGCTGGCGCAGCACGCCTGATGCCTGGAGGGCGGTAGCTGGGGCTTCGCCGATGGCGGCGAACAGGCGGCCGGCGCTGGCTTGGTCCTTGAGCAACTGCTGCAAGGGCTGATGCGCCGCCAGATGCTGCGAACCGACGACACCGCCCGGCAGGACAATCAGGTCAAAAGTCTGTGCCAGTACATCGACGAGCATGCCGTCGGCAGTCAGCCGGGTGCCGCGTGCGCAGGTCAGCATGCGCCGGCCTTCGATGCTGGCGGCGACCACTTCGATGCCGGCGCGGCGCAGCACGTCGATCAAGGTCACGCTTTGCAAATCGTCGATGCCTTCGGCGAGGGCAATCAGGGCTCTGGAAGTCATGGGCGCTTTCCGCTGGATAGTCAGTCAAGCGTAGTCAGCTTTGTCCCAGCCTGTGCGCAGACAGCCGTTACTTGATGTAAAGCTGAGTCGAAAGCGTGTTGCGCGGGGCGTTGATCGAGGTGTTGCTGAAGTTGAAGGTGCCTTGCTGTTTGCCGGCCAGATCGAAGGTATAAAGAGAACCGACGGTTTTGCTGCCAGGGGTGCATTCAGTGAGATTGCCATTATCGAAGGCGCACACCGGACCTCGGGTGCCGTTGACCTCGAAGCCATCCAAAGTCACGTGCGGCTGGTTCTGGCCATAGCCGACTTCCAGCACATAGACCTTGATATTCGGCCCGCTGTGATTGCATTGGGTTTGCGGCTGGTTATCGGCAATATCTTCCAGGCCGCAGGACGATGACTGCACTTTGATCACCTTCACCTCGGTCAACGGCGGTGCCGATGCCGCGAACGCCGGAGCTGTCACCAGTAGTGCTGCAATCCATCCGAAAATCCTGATCCCGCCGTTGCACATGCCTGCCCACTCCAAAAAATCAGCGCGCAGTATGGCGCAGTTGTTGGCTGCGCAAAACTTCGCCGACGATCGACACCAACATCCGCCAAATTCCTCACGCGGCTGGTATGATGCGCGGCTTTTTCCGGCCCACGACAATTTTCCAGGCGCTTGCGACGGTCTGTGCTTTGCTGTTGAGGTCGATACATTCACGGCGCCACGCGCGCCACGGGGAGCAGACATGCTGGAAAGGCTGTTTCAACTCAAGGCACACAACACCAACGTGCGCACCGAAATTCTTGCGGGCGTCACGACTTTCCTGGCCATGGCTTACATTCTGTTCGTCAACCCGAGCATCCTCGGCGAGACCGGCATGGACAAAGGCGCGATCTTCGTCGCCACCTGTCTGGCGGCCGCCATCGGCTCGACCGTGATGGGCCTGATCGCCAACTACCCGATCGCCCTCGCTCCGGGCATGGGCCTGAACGCCTTCTTTACCTACACCGTGGTGCTGCACATGGGCCACACCTGGCAGGTGGCGCTGGGTGCGGTGTTCATTTCCGCCGTGCTGTTTTTCCTGCTGTCGATCTTCCGCATCCGTGAATGGATCATCAACGCCATTCCGCTGCCACTGCGCTCGGCGATTGCCGCGGGTATCGGCCTGTTCCTGGCGCTGATCGCCCTGCACAACGCCGGCATCGTGGTCAGCAACCCGGCAACCATGGTCGGCCTCGGCGATCTGACCAAACCGGCGCCGATTCTGGCCACCGTCGGCTTTGCCGTGATCGTCGCCCTCGAAGCACTGAAAGTGCGCGGCGCGGTGCTGATCGGTATTCTCGCTGTAACCATCGCCTCGATCGTACTGAACGTCACCGAGTTCGGCGGCATCCTGTCGATGCCGCCGTCGCTGGCGCCGACCTTCCTGCAACTGGACATCAAAGGCGCACTGGACATCGGTCTGGTCAGCGTGATTTTCGCCTTCCTGTTCGTCGACCTGTTCGACAACTCCGGGACCCTGATCGGCGTCGCCAAGCGCGCCGGCCTGATGGGCAAGGACGGCCACATGCCGAAAATGGGCCGTGCGCTGATTGCCGACAGTACGGCGGCCATGGCCGGCTCGCTGCTGGGCACGTCGACCACCACCAGTTACATCGAATCCGCTGCCGGCGTCAGTGCCGGTGGCCGCACGGGCCTGACCGCCATCGTCGTGGCAATCCTGTTCCTGCTGGCGCTGTTCTTCTCGCCCTTGGCGGCCAGCGTTCCGGCATTCGCCACCGCGCCAGCGCTGCTGTTCGTCGCGGTGCTGATGACTTCCGGCCTGGCGGAAATAGACTGGGACGACATCACCGTGGCGGCGCCGGTTGTGGTCACCGCACTGGCCATGCCGTTCACCTATTCGATCGCCAACGGCATCGCCTTCGGCTTCATCGCCTGGACTGCCATCAAGCTGCTGTCCGGCCGCGCCCGTGAGCTGAACCCGGCACTGGTGATTTTGTCGATTCTGTTTGTGATCAAGTTGGGTTGGTTCAACGCATGAGTTTCGATTCCCAAGCCTACGCCGAACAACTCGAAGCCAAGGTCACGCGCTTGCGTGATCTGCTGGCACCGTTCGATGCACCCGAGCCGACGGTGTTTGACTCGCCTCTGCAGAACTTCCGCCTGCGCGCCGAATTCCGCCTGTGGCGCGAGGGCGGCGAGCGGCATTACGCGATGTTCTCTCAGGACGACAAGCGCACGCCGATACTCATCGAAGAATTCCCGATTGCCAGCCTGCGCATCAACCAGTTGATGCCGCAGTTGAAGGCCGCGTGGCAAGCCAGTTCGGCGCTGAGCCACAAGCTGTTCCAGGTCGAATTTCTGACCACGCTGGCCGGCGACGCGATGATCACCCTGTGCTATCACCGTCCGCTGGACGAGCACTGGCATGCAGCGGCAACTCAGTTGTCGGCGGATCTGGGCGTGAGCATCATCGGCCGCTCCAAAGGCAAGCGCGAAGTGCTCGGTCAGGACTATGTCGTCGAGAAACTCGAAGTCGGCGGCCGCACCTTCAGCTATCGCCAGCCCGAAGGCGCGTTCACCCAACCCAACGGCACGGTGAACCAGAAGATGCTCAATTGGGCATACGAAGCCTTGGGCGATCGCAGCGACGATCTGCTCGAGCTGTACTGCGGCAACGGCAACTTCACCCTGCCGCTGGCGACTCGCGTGCGCAAAGTGCTCGCCACCGAGATCAGCAAGACTTCGGTCAACGCTGCCCTGAGCAATCTCAGCGAAAACGCTGTGGATAACGTCACGCTGGTGCGTTTGTCCGCCGAGGAGCTGACCGAAGCGCTCAACGAAGTACGCCCGTTCCGTCGCCTGCACGGCATCGATCTGAAGAGCTACGAATTCGGCAGCGTCTTCGTCGACCCACCACGCGCCGGCATGGACCCGGACACCTGCGAACTGACCCGGCGCTTCGACAATATCC
>NZ_RCOA01000006.1:0-16681 GCF_004307585.1 Pseudomonas sp. Sample_20
GCATAGTCGCCACGGGCGTAACAGCTAAACAGGCTGTCCGCCTCCGTCAGGCACTTCAGGCAATCCCGCCAACGCGTAGACCACAAGAAGCGTGTTTCAGAAAAAGGGCGTGAATTCTAACGAAAAAACCCGCGACAAGCGCGGGTTTCTTCAAAACACGGATGAACAGGCTTACATGCGCTGCAAATCACGCTGGGCCAGCTGCGCGGCGGAAGTGCCCGGATATTGGGACACCACCTGCTGCAGAATGCCTTTGACCTTGTCGGTGTGACCGAGGCGGCGCTCTACGTCAGCCAGCTTGTACAGCGAGTCCGGCACTTTGTTGTGCTTGGGATACAGCTGCGAAACCTTGGCAAAGGCCTGACCTGCACCTTGCAGATCACCCTTGGCCAGGTTCACTTCGCCCAACCAGTACTGGGCGTTGCCCGCGTACTGGCTGTTGGGGTATTTGCGCAGGAAAGCGGCGAAGGCCTGGCTGGCCTTGTCGAAATCCTTGGCTTTGATCAGGTCGAAAGCGGCATCGTAATACAGCTTTTCCTTGGCCGGATCAGCCGGTTCGCTACCCGCAGCAGGGGCCTGGGCTGCCGCAGCAGCACCCGCGCCTGCGGCAGCACCGGCAGCAGCACTTGCATCGCCACCGGAAGAAGAATTCTCGGGAGTCGCGGCTGGTGCAACGCCGGATCCTATGCGCCGATCAAGATCCTGGTATCGCTCCAGGGATTCCTGCTTCATGCGCGAAACCTGATTCTGCAGTTCTTCGATCACGCCCTGTTGGCGCGAGATCTGATCCTGCATCTGTTGCAATTGGTTGAACAGCATGCCTTGTGCCGAGGCAGGGGCCGAAGCCGCTCCCCCGGCATAGGCGCCGTTCGTACCGTAACCCGCAGGCGGATAACTGCTCCCGCTATTGTTATAACCGGAGTTGTCATCGACCACAGGAACCGCAGCCCACGCCGCAAGCGGCGCGAGGCTGAGAGCCAGAACAGTTACAGCACGACGGCACGTTCGCATATCGAATTACTTACGCAGTTCGACGCGACGGTTCTGGGCCCAGGACTGCTCGTCGTTGCCGGTAGCAACTGGACGCTCTTCGCCGTAGGAAACCAGTTCCAGCTGAGCTGGGGAAACACCTTGCAGTACCAGGTAGCGCTGAACGGCTTTCGCACGACGCTCGCCCAGTGCCATGTTGTACTCACGAGTACCACGTTCGTCGGTGTTGCCTTCCAGAACAACGCGAGCGCCGTTTGCTTTCAGGTCTTTGGCGTGAACGTCCAGAGCGCGCATGGCTTCTGGCTTCAGGTCCGAGCTGTCGTATTCGAAGTAGAAGGTGGTGATTGCGCGCAGAGCAGCTTCTTCGCTCAGGGAACCGTCAACGGCACCAGTGTTTGCGCCGTAACCAGCGTTTGGATCAACAGCGCCTTCACCGGCGTTGTCGCCGCCTTTGGACGAGCAACCTACAGCTACAGCCATGGCCAGAGCCAGCGCAGCAAATTTACCAAACTTCAGCATTTCCATCGTGAAACTCCTAATGAACCCCAGTGTGTTAAGTAAAACGTGTAGCGCCCGCTCACTTCAGGTAAGGGGACCAGGACGGTTCTCTGACTTCGCCTTGAGCGGTAGGAAGCGGGAGCCTCACGCGTCCATTAATGGACACGAGCATCAAGACTCCCCGGCCCTGTTGGCGGGTGGCGTAGATTACCATGGTGCCGTTGGGCGCAACAGTAGGTGACTCGTCCAGAGTGCTATCAGTGAGGATCTTTACACTACCCCGCTGCAGATCCTGAGCTGCCACCTTGAAATTGGTGAAGCCATCCTGACGATGAATCATCACCAAAGTCTTTTCATCAGCCGAAAGTTTCGGGTTGGCGTTGTAGTTGCCTACGAACGTCACACGCTCGGCACCACCGCCACCGACGCTGGTTTTATAGATTTGCGGCTTGCCGCCACGGTCCGAGGTGAAATAGATGGTCGAGCCATCCTTGCCCCAGAACGGTTCGGTATTGATGCCCTGGCCGTTGGTTACGCGGCTGATCTGACGCGAACCGAGGTTCATTACGTAGATGTCCGGGTTACCGTCTTTCGACAGCACGAACGCCAGGCGATTGCCGTCCGGCGACCAGGCTGGCGCGCCGTTGAGGCCTTCGAAGTTGGTGATCTGCTCACGGCGACCGGTGTCGATGTTCTGCATGAAGATGCGCGGACGCTTCTGCTCGAACGACACGTAGGCAATACGCTTGCCATCCGGTGCGAAACGCGGCGACAGGATCGGCTCGCGCGATTGCAGCAGAGTCACTGCGCGGGCACCGTCATAGTCGGAGCGTTGCAGGGTGTAACGGGTGTTCTTCTCGGAGAAACGCTCGGCTGTTACGTACAGCAGACGCGTCGAGAAAGCACCATCAATACCGGTCAGCTTCTGGAACGACTGATCGGAGATGAAGTGCGCCATGTCACGGATCTGGTCGGTCGTACCGGAAACACTGCCGTCCGCCACTTTCTGCTCGGTGGCGACGTTGAACAGTGCCCACTGCACCTGCAGGCGACCGCCCGCTGGAGCGATGCTGCCGACCATCATGTACTGAGCACCCACCGCCTTCCAGTCACGGAAGATGATTTCGCTCGGCTGGCTTGGCTGGCTGATCATGTTGGCTTTCGGAATCGGCGAGTAATAGCCCGAGTTGCGCAAATCGTTGCCAATGATTTCAGCCATGTCATCCGGCAGCACGGCGCCGCCCTGCATGCCGAACGGTACGACGGCGATCGGAGTAGCCCGGTCGCTGCCGCTGGTGACCAGAATGTTCTTTTCATCTGCCGCCGCGATCCCTGCCATGCAGCAGATCACGACCAGCATTCCTCGAAGAAGGTTTCTCACAAGGCTAGATCCTCAGGTGTGAATGTCATCTTGAATGAACGATACGGAGCGAAATCGCTCGGCTTCATTCCCTGCATTTCTGTCAAACGTCCAATATTCTTCACTGCCGCGACTGCCGAAGCATCGAACGGACCGTCACCACTGGACTTGGCCACGCTGACCGAAGTCACCGTGCCGTCCGGCAACATGCCGATTTGCAGCACGACCGTCATGCCTTTGCGCGCCGAAGGAGGACGAGCCCAGCCTTCTGCTGCGCGAGCGCGAATCAGGTCATCGAAACTGCCGGCAACCTCGTCACCCTGCTCATCGGCCAGGGCCTGCTGACGCTGCGGCGTGTCGGAAAGCAGATCTGCCAGGGCCTGGGCCTTTTTGTCTTCGGCGGACTTGCGTGCCGCTTCCTGCGCTTTCTTCTTCGCAGCATCGGCAGCAGCTTTCTTCTTCGCGTCTTCGGCGACTTTCTTCTTCGCCTCTTCAGCTTCAGCTTTCTTCTTGGCGTCTTCGGCGGCTTTCTTCTTCGCGTCTTCGACGATCTTCTTCTTGGCTTCTTCGGCAGCGGCCTTCTTCGCCTCCTCCTCAGCAGCCTTCTTCGCTTCGTCTTCGGCCTTCTTCTTGGCTATATCAGCCAATTGTTTCTCTTCGGCCTTTTTCGCTTCGGCTTTCTTCGCGTCGTCGGCTTTCTTGGCTTCATCAGCCTTTTTCGCCTCGTCGGCTTTTTTCGCCTCGTCGGCCTTCTTGGCTTCCTCGGCCTTTTGAGCCGCTTCCTCTTTCTTTTGTTCCGCCGCCTTCACCGCTTCCTGCTCGATCTTTTTCTGTTCCATCTGTTCGACTTCGGTCTGGCGCGCGGCGGATTTCTTCGCCTCACCCGCAATCTTCTGATTGGTCTGGGTGGTCGCCTGACTTTTCGATTTCAGCTGGTACAGAGTCGCCTGGACGATCGGCTTGGCCGGCGGCAGTTCGGGCGTGAAGGCAAAACTGACGAACAGCATGCCGAACACCAGCACGTGCAGGACAATTGCCAGAACACTAGGCCAGAAATAGCTTTCCGAGGCGGACGGCTCTCGCTGTTGCTGCATCAGGGGGCCTCGGTAATCAGACCAACGTTACCGACCCCGGCTTTCTGCAACCCGCCCATGGCGCCCATGACGGCGCCGTAGTCGACAGTCTTGTCACCACGAATGAACACCTGGGTGCGTTTGCCGCCCTCGGTGCCGGCGCGAATGATCTTGGTCACCGCGTCAGTCATCTGTGGCAGGGTCATGGCCCTGTCCTGTTGCTTCTCGGTGTCGACTTCGCTGCCAAGGTTCCAGTAGTAGGTCTTGTCAGCCTTGATCGAAATGGTCAGGACCTGGGTGTTGTTGTCCTGCGGCAAGGCTTCGCTGGAAACCTTGGGCAGATCAACTTTCACGCCCTGATTGAGCATCGGCGCGGTCACCATGAAGATGACCAGCAGCACCAACATCACGTCGATGTAGGGCACCACGTTCATCTCGGCGACCGGCTTGCGCTTTTTGCGAGCTCGAGCGATTAAAGCCATCGGGAAATACCTGCTTATTCTTCGCTGGTGTGCACTTTGCGGTGCAGGATCGCCTGGAATTCATCGGCGAAGGTGTAGTAGCGGCCCAGCAAGGTTTCGCTGCGCGCAGCAAAACGGTTGTAAGCGATGACCGCCGGGATCGCAGCGAACAGGCCGATCGCGGTGGCGATAAGGGCTTCGGCGATACCCGGAGCAACGGTGGCGAGGGTCGCTTGCTGAGCGCTGGCCAGACCGCGGAAGGAGTTCATGATCCCCCACACGGTACCGAACAGACCGATGTACGGGCTGACCGAACCGACGGTGGCGAGGAACGGCAGGCTCTGCTCGAGTTTCTCTTCTTCGCGCGAGATGGCCACGCGCATGGCACGGGCGACACCTTCCATCACGGCTTCAGGATCGACACCTGGCTGCTGCCGCAGACGGGAGAATTCCTTGAAGCCGGCACGGAAGATCTGCTCCACGCCCGAATCCGGATCAGGGTTGCTGCCAGCCTGACGGTACAATTTGGACAGGTCGATACCCGACCAGAAGCGCTCTTCGAAGCTCTCCAGGGCGCGTCGACCGGCGCGCAGCAAGTTGCTGCGCTGAAAGATCATGATCCATGAGGTCACCGATGCGGCCACCAGGGTCAACATTACCAACTGCACCACGATGCTGGCATTGCTGACCAGGCTCCACATGGAGGAATGGTCGACGACGTTAGCTTCCACGCTTTATCTCCTGCTTTGAGTGTGTACCCGGGCCGACCGCGTCGGCGAAGGCCGCACGCAGGTCTTCGGGAAGGGCCCGGGGTTTCAAACTGTCGGTGCGCACGCAGGCCACCAAAAACTGCCCTTCGCAGAGCAGCACATTATCCGTGGCCCGCCTGACTTGCTGCTTGAAGCGCAGGCTGGCACGGTTCAATTCGATTACATCAGCGCTTACCAGCAGTTCGTCATCCAGTCGCGCCGGCGCGTGGTAGCGCGCTTCGCTGGAATGCACGACGAACAACAGGTCCTCTCCGGCAAGCACAGATTGGGCAAAGCCCAGTTCCCGTAGCCGCTCGGTTCGAGCCCGTTCCATAAACTTGAGGTAATTAACGTAATACACGATGCCGCCCGCATCGGTGTCCTCGTAATAAACGCGACAACGATGTGCGAACGGCTCAAGCCCGTTTTGCGCGCGCATACTCTAGTGCTTACTCCTCAGGTTGCCAATCCGGCCAGACAACTGTTTTTCGTGGTTTCAAAGCTTTAACGCAAAAGTACCGTCGTCTGACAGTACAAACCCTGAATAAATCACCAACAAATGTGTATCAATCGTCGACGGCGTCGAGAAACTCGTCTGCCACGGGCATCTCGCCCATGCGTGACGGAACATTCAAACCGAAATGCAGATAGGCATGCCGCGTCACCACCCTGCCCCGTGGCGTGCGCATGATGTAGCCCTGCTGGATCAGATACGGCTCAAGCACGTCTTCAATGGTGTGGCGTTCTTCACTGATCGCCGCCGCCAGACTGTCGATACCGACCGGGCCGCCGTCGAACTTCTCGATCATGGTCAGCAGCAGACGCCGGTCCTGGTGATCGAAACCGTGTTCATCGACGTCCAGCAGGTTCAGCGCCAGATCCGCCACCGCTTTGGTGATGTGTCCCTTGGCGCGTACTTCGGCGAAATCGCGCACCCGCCGCAGCAGACGGTTGGCAATTCGCGGCGTGCCACGGGCGCGACGGGCGATCTCGAACGAGCCTTCCGGGTCCAGCGGCAGGCCGAGAATCGCCGCCGAACGACTGACGATCGTTGCCAGATCCGCCGTGCTGTAGAACTCCAGGCGCTGGACGATACCGAAGCGGTCTCGCAACGGGTTGGTCAGCATGCCGGCGCGGGTGGTGGCGCCGACCAGCGTGAATGGCGGCAGATCCAGTTTGATCGAACGCGCCGCCGGCCCCTCGCCAATCATGATGTCGAGCTGGAAATCTTCCATCGCCGGGTACAGCACTTCTTCAACGATCGGCGACAGACGATGGATTTCGTCGATGAACAACACGTCGTGCGGCTCAAGATTGGTCAGCAACGCGGCCAGATCACCCGGGCGTTCCAGCACTGGCCCGGAGGTGCTCTTGATCGACACACCCATTTCCTGGGCAATGATGTTGGCCAGCGTGGTCTTGCCCAGCCCCGGCGGGCCGAAGATCAGGGTGTGATCGAGGGATTCACTGCGGCCACGCGCAGCCTGGATGAACAGCTCCATCTGCTCGCGCACGGTCGGCTGGCCAATGTAGTCGGCCAGACTGACCGGGCGGATGGCCCGATCCTGGACTTCTTCGCGCTCGCGCGGGCTGTGCGCGGCGGCGATCAGACGATCAGCTTCAATCACTTAAATCATTCCCTTCAGAGCGCGGCGGATCAGGTCTTCGCTGCTCAGGTTCTTGTCTTTGATCGCGGAAATCGCCTTGCTCGCTTCCTGCGGCTTGTAGCCCAGCGAGATCAATGCGCTGACCGCATCGGTCTCGGCGCTGTTGACCGGCGCCGGGCCGTCCGGCTGATTCGGCACCAGCGCGAACATCGCCGGCGAGGTTTCCCAGGCCTTGAAGCGGTCTTTCAATTCCACCAGCAGACGCTCGGCGGTCTTCTTGCCAACCCCCGGGACCTTGGTCAACGCCGAAGTGTCCTGAGATTGCACGCAGCGCACCAACTCATCGACTTCCAGACTCGACATCAACGCCAGCGCCAGTTTCGGCCCGACTCCGTTGAGACGGATCAGCTCGCGAAAGAAGTCTCGCTCACGCTTGCCGGCAAAACCATAGAGCAATTGCGCATCTTCGCGTACGACCAAATGGGTGTGCAGGGTCAGCGGTTCACCGACCGACGGCAACCGATAAAGCGTGGTCATCGGCACTTCCACCTCATAGCCGAGGCCATTGACATCGAGAATCAGGTGCGGCGGCTGTTTCTCAGCCAGGGTGCCGCGCAAGCGTCCAATCACGTTTTGAATCCTTGAGCGCTGGCCAGCCGTGGGCTGGCGACGATTGAAGGTGGCTTGCGCGCCGGCAACACAGGCACCGCAAAGCCACTTTCAGGAAAATTGATGCTGATGCTATCAGAGACGCAGGCGCCCGCCACGACTGCGTGCGGTTCCCAGACCGTGCGGCAGCAGGCTGGAGCGCGTGTGCGCATGGCAGATGGCGATAGCCAGGGCGTCAGAAGCGTCGATCTGCGGCTTGCTGGTCAACTTGAGCATGTGCATGACCATCATCTGCACCTGCTCCTTATTGGCCGCACCGGTGCCGACGACGGCCTGTTTGATTTGCGTGGCGGTGTACTCGGCGATTTCCAGACACTCTTCGGCGCCGGCAACAATCGCAGCGCCCCGTGCCTGTCCGAGCTTCAGCGCCGAGTCGGCGTTTTTCGCCATGAACACCTTTTCGATGCCCATGGTCACCGGGCCGTAGGTCTTGATGATTTCGCGCACGCCGCGATAGACGATTTGCAGACGCTCATGCAGCTCGCCGGAGCCGGTGCGAATGCAGCCCGAGGCCACATAGATGCAACCGCCCCGCCCGGTATCGCGAACGATCCCGTAACCGGTGATGCGCGAACCGGGGTCGATACCAAGAATTAGAGTCATAAAGCCTGCAGAAAATGATGCGAAAGCTGAGGGTACATGTAGGAGCTGCCGAAGGCTGCGATCTTTGTGTTTTTAAAAGATCAAAAGATCGCAGCCTTCGGCAGCTCCTACAGAGGAAGTGTAGAGCCAGCAAAAAACTGCAACCTTTCTATTTACATCAGCCAAGCTGAGCGGCGACGTCTTCCGGGATATCCGCGTTGGAATAGACGTTCTGCACGTCATCCAGGTCCTCAAGCATGTCGATCAGCTTGAGCACCTTCTCCGCCCCTTCCAGATCCAGCTCGGCGCTGGTGGTCGGCTGCATGACGATTTCCGCATCATCGCCCTTGAACCCGGCCGCTTCCAGCGCGTTGCGCACCGCATAGAAACCGGTGAACGAGGTAAACACGTCGATCGAACCGTCTTCGTGGGTGACCACGTCATCGGCATCGGCTTCCAGCGCCGCTTCGGTCAGTGCGTCTTCATCGACACCCGGGGCGAAACTGATCTGGCCCTTGCGCTCGAACAGATAGGCCACCGAACCGTCGGTGCCGAGGTTGCCGCCACACTTGCTGAACGCATGACGCACGGCTGCGGCGGTACGGTTGCGGTTGTCGGTCATGCACTCGACCATCACCGCCACGCCGCCCGGACCGTAACCTTCGTAGGTCAGTTCTTCAACGTTGTCCGCTTCAGTAGCACCGGCACCGCGCGCGACGGCACGGTCGATGATGTCGCGGCTCATGTTCGCGCTCAACGCCTTGTCCAGAGCCAGACGCAGACGCGGGTTGGAACCCGGATCACCGCCACCCTGACGGGCCGCAACGGTCAGTTCACGGATCCACTTGGTGAAGATCTTGCCCCTCTTGGCATCCTGACGTTCTTTGCGGTGCTTGATGTTTGCCCACTTGGAATGACCTGCCATAACTTGCTCCGAATGCTCTTTGAAACCTTGCCCGCCCCGCCAAGGCAGCGGCCGGCAATTGAAAAATTCGACCTGAGAAAGAAAAAAGGCGCATCCGAAGATGCGCCTTCAGGCCCGTCTTACTCAGCCTTTGGCGTTTCGCGCAGGCGAATATGCAGCTCGCGCAATGCCTTGGCATCCACTACGCCCGGAGCCTGCGTCATCACGTCGGCAGCACTCTGGGTTTTCGGGAAGGCGATCACTTCACGGATCGACTGGGCGCCGGTCATCAGCATCACCAGACGGTCCAGACCGAAGGCCAGACCACCGTGCGGCGGTGCACCGTACTTCAGCGCGTCGAGCAGGAAGCCGAACTTCTCTTCCTGTTCCGCTTCGTTGATGCCCAGCAGGCGGAATACCGCTTGCTGCATTTCCTTGCGGTGGATACGGATCGAACCGCCACCCAGCTCGGTACCGTTCAACACCATGTCGTAGGCTCGGGACAGCGCGCCAGCCGGGTTGGCTTCCAGCTCTGCCGGGGTGCACTTCGGTGCGGTGAACGGGTGGTGCAAAGCGGTGAAGCTACCGTCGTCGTTCTCTTCGAACATCGGGAAGTCGACGACCCACATCGGCGCCCACTCGCAGGTCAGCAGGTTAAGATCGTTACCGACCTTGATCCGCAGCGCGCCCAGGGCTTCGCTGACGATCTTGGCCTTGTCGGCACCGAAGAACACGATGTCGCCATCGACTGCGCCAACGCGATCGAGGATCACGTTGAGCTTGTCTTCAGGGATGTTCTTCACGATCGGCGATTGCAGACCTTCAACACCGGCAGCACGCTCGTTGACCTTGATGTACGCCAGGCCCTTGGCACCGTAGATGCCGACGAACTTGGTGTAGTCGTCGATCTGCTTGCGCGGCATGCTCGCCCCGCCTGGAACGCGCAGTGCGGCGATGCGGCACTTCGGATCGTTGGCCGGGCCGCTGAATACCTTGAAATCGACTTCCTTGAGCTGGTCGGCAACGTCGACCAGTTCCAGTGGAATACGCAGGTCCGGCTTGTCCGAACCGTAGCGGCGCATGGCTTCTTCGAAGGTCATGTGCGGGAATTCGCCGAATTCCAGGTTCAGCACTTCCTTGAACAGGTTGCGGATCATCTGCTCGGTCAGGCCCATGATCTCTTTTTCATCGAGGAAGCTGGTCTCGATGTCGATCTGGGTGAATTCCGGCTGACGGTCGGCACGCAGGTCTTCGTCACGGAAGCACTTGGCGATCTGGTAGTAACGGTCGAAGCCGGCCACCATCAGCAGTTGCTTGAACAGCTGCGGCGATTGCGGCAGGGCGAAGAACGAACCGGCGTGGGTACGGCTCGGCACCAGATAGTCACGCGCACCTTCCGGAGTGGCCCGGGTCAGGATCGGCGTTTCGACGTCGAGGAAGCCGTTCTCGTCGAGGAAGCGACGGATGCTGGTTGTCATGCGCGAACGCAGACGCAGCTTCTCGGCCATTTCCGGACGACGCAGATCGAGGAAGCGATAGCGCAGGCGGGTTTCTTCGCCGACGTCGGAGAACTCGTTGAGCGGGAACGGCGGGGTTTCCGACTCGTTCAGCACTTCAAGTTCGTAACCGAGCACTTCGATCATGCCCGAGGCCATGTTGGCGTTGGTCGCGCCGGCCGGACGCAGACGCACCTTGCCGGTGATCTTCACGACGTATTCGCTGCGCACGCGATCGGCAGCGGCGAAGCTCTCGGCACGATCCGGGTCGAACACCACCTGGGCCAGGCCATCACGATCACGGATGTCGAGGAAAATCACCCCGCCGTGGTCGCGGCGACGGTGAACCCATCCGCAAAGGGTAATTTCCTGGCCTTCCAGGCTTTCGTTCAGTTGGCCGCAATAGTGGCTGCGCATCATGGTGTGGTTCGCTTCTCGTAATTCGAAATTCGGTGGAGCTCCCGCCGCCATCAAGCAAGGCGGAAACTCACGCGTGTCGTTCGTTCAGGGTTGGAACCCTAGTCAGCTTTGTCGCCACCGGCCAGATTCTTCTTGGCTCCGGTCTTGAAGTCGGTCTCGTACCAACCGTTGCCGCTGAGGCGAAAACCCGGCATGGACAGCTGCTTCTTCAGTTCGGGCGCCTGGCAGGCAGGGCAATCGACCAACGGTGCGTCGCTGATCTTCTGAATGGCTTCCAACTGATGACCACAGGAAGCACATTGGTAATCGTACATTGGCATGGAGGTGTCTCGGCGATCAGATTGCTGCCGCGCGCAGGGCTTTGCGGCGAAAGCGCGGGATTATATCGATTAAATGCGGGCTGTGCAGCCGTAACGCTGCACAGCCCCCAACCTCGTTGCAACCGCCGTTTCAGCGCGAAACTGCGGGTGGGAGATCTTTGATCCCGTTCATGACACAAACCACCCGTACCAGCGCACTGAAATTCTTCACCCCGCCGTAACGCAGATGCACCTCGCGATCGACGTGGGATAACAGTGTGCTGACCGAACAATGATTGTCCTCGGCCATGCCGCCGAGAATATTCCAGTAGACCTGCTCCAGGCGCAGGCAGGTCGCAAAACCGTTGAGGCGAATCGATCGCGACAGCGGCCGGATCAGATTCATGTCGAACTCGCTGACAAACGGGTCGACTTTAATTACGTGCCGCGAAGCCGACATCCTGTCGCTTCGCCTGTCTCCTTCTACCATAGCGTTGACACTCCTTTGCCATGACTGCTGATTTATAAGGCAACATCCTGCGCCTTCATAAAAACCCAGTGACAAAGTTAGCGCCATACGACTTGTTGACCAGCCTCGTAGGATAAGCCAACGACAACGGTAAGAGTCTGGAGAGCATGCGGACGACCTCACGCCGTCCGCAGCGGCCGGGTCATTCCTCGAGCAGCGCGCGCAGCATCCACGCAGTTTTCTCGTGCACTTGCATGCGCTGGGTCAGCAGATCGGCGGTCGGCTCGTCGCTGACCTTGTCCAGCAGCGGGAAGATACCGCGCGCGGTACGGGTCACCGCTTCCTGGCCTTCGACCAATTGCTTGATCATGTCTTCGGCGCTCGGTACACCGACTTCTTCTTTAATAGAAGAAAGACGCGCGTAGGTCGCGTAGGCACCCGGCGCCGGGAAGCCCAACGCACGGATACGCTCGGCGATCGAATCGACGGCCAGCGCCAGCTCGTTGTACTGCTCTTCGAACATCAGGTGCAGCGTGCGGAACATCGGGCCGGTGACGTTCCAGTGAAAGTTATGGGTTTTCAGATACAGCACATAGGTGTCCGACAGCAGTCGCGACAGCCCTTCGACGATGGATTTGCGGTCTTCTTCACTGATACCGATATCAATTGCCATGCTTACCCCCTAACAGTGATTGAATTCATCCAGCAGGTTCAGCCCCACTTTAGCAAGGCAAGCGCCCGCTCGCAGCTATCAATCCGTGATCTGACTGCGACAAATCGACCGTTTCTCTGCCGCTGGCCGGGCTGATTTGAGTAGCCGCAGGCTTTGCTGTTAAATAGGCAGTGTGTCGCCATGCCCTATTTTCCGGGGCGTTGCGCATAGGCTGATGCCGTGTACGTGTCCACCGCCTCTTATTTTGTCCTGAAGCGAACCGTGCGCCTTCAGCTCTTCCTTGTGAGCCGTCATAACGTGAGCCAATCAAAATGTTGAAAATCGTCCACCTGCTAATGGGCGCAGCAGCCTTGCTGCTGTCGTTCATACCCAGCCTGAAAGCCGAAGCCGTTCCTTACCTGCAACAGCCCGATGCACTTTACCTGGCCTTTTTCGGCCTGCTGAACCTGGTCATCGCTCCAGTGATTCCCTACTGGAACAAAGGCCCGCGCCAGCATCTGCAAAATCTGGTCAGCGCCCTTCTGGTACTGACTGTCGTCCTGCAAACTTTGACCCTGATCGCGCCGATGCCGGTCATCGCTGGCCAGCCGGCGGTGTTGTTCAGCCTGGTGATCGCCCTTGTTGCCGTGCTGCTGCATTTGGTTGTCAGCTTCTACAAATCGTCACCGGCCGCTGCGCCGACTACCTATGACATGAGCAATCGCGATACCGGCACCGTGAAGTGGTTCAACACTTCCAAGGGTTTCGGGTTTATCTCCCGGGATTCCGGCGATGATATTTTCGTGCACTTTCGCGCCATTCGTGGCGAAGGCCACCGTGTTCTGGTCGAAGGCCAGCGCGTCGAGTTCTCGGTGATGAACCGCGACAAGGGCCTGCAAGCCGAGGACGTGATCGCCGCTCTGCCGCGTCGCTGATCCATAGCAAAAAAAAACCGCGAACAGCCTGGCTGTCCGCGGTTTTTTTATGCCTGGCGAATGGCTCAATAATGCGGCGGCGGTGCGTCTTCTTCGAAAGCACCGAACTGCCCGACCATTTCTTCGTGACGCTTGATCAGCGCCTCCATCTGCAATTGCAGGCGCTCGATGACTCTCTGCTGGGCCACCAGCACATCGTTCAAAGCCTGAATGGTGTCATCCTGAAAGGCCAGACGGCTTTCCAGATCGGTAACGCGTTCTTCAAGGCTCATGACTCAGCCCTCCACAAAGGTGAATTCTTCGGTCAGCACCAGACGCAAGCGCTCGCGAATGGCTGCTACCTGTTCCGCGCTGTACGGCTTGGCCGGGTGCCTGCCCCAGACCGGCGCCGGCCAGGCGGCGTCGTCGCGTTTACGCACAATGACATGCATGTGCAACTGACTGACAACGTTACCCAGGGTTGCCACGTTCAGCTTGTCGGCGTCGAACGAATCCTTGAGCAATTCGGCTAGGGTGGTGGTTTCCCGCCATAGCTGTTGCTGATCGGCGACATCCAACTGAAACAACTCGCTGATATCCTCGCGACGAGGTACCAGGATGAACCAAGGGTAATTGCTGTCGTTGGACAGCAACAGCCGGCACAACGGAAAGTCGCCGATGACCAGGGCGTCCTGTTGAAGTCGTGAATCCAAAGCAAACACTGTGAACACTCCCGCTGATCCTATGACTCAGCTTAGCGGCGGCGCCGTAAAAGCAGCGCGCCAAGCGACAGAACGGCAGCATACCTGCGAATGCAGCGGGCTTCACGCTTCCCTCCGACAGTAATTCAGTAAGCGCGCCGACATAAGACATTTATCTCGCCGACGCACCAATACAGCCCCGGACATGAGCCTTGACGTGAAGATCCGCATGAAAACCCCTGATCTGTCGACCCTCGAATCGGGCGGCGCCAGTTTTACTCGGGCCCGATTGTGATTTTTTTGCACCAAAACTGCACAACACGTCTACGCTCAGTGGGTCGGGCATCCGCCAAATACTCAATGCGGGGTGAACCGGTAACGTTTTTGGTTGTCCTGCGCGGCTTTGGTGCGTTGCAACACCATTGGGGGATCGTCGTCAAGCCCGTAACAAAACAGCCCCGAGACCCCGTTTTCACAAGGTTTTCACATCTGAGAGCTGCACACAGGAAAATAACCGCAGCGTTTTTGCGGTTTGTGCACGCTTGTTGCATTCGTAAAGGTATGGACTATAAGCGCACCACTGGAAGTGGTCGCTTGAAGCCAATAAAAACAGTGGCAGGGTTGCCCGATGGAGATTCAAGTGTTTTGCCAGGGACTCTTTTTTAGCGATGCAAAAAAGGCCCGGAAACAGCGATAAAGTTGTCAGTCCGGCTGCATCGGTACTGTGAATTTGCGACATCCAGCGCTCCTTTTGCGACAACGCCGTAAAGAAGCTGAAAGGTTGATTTCGCAAGTATCGCCAACAATGTCGGCGTGATATAAGTTTGCGCCGACACAAAAAGAAAGAGCCGCCCAGATAATAAAACAGGTGGGACGGCAGTACTCTTCTAAAAACCAAAGGAGCAAATCACGATGCGCGTGATGAAGTGGAGCATGATCGCCCTGGCTGTTGCAGCAGGCACCTCGCAGTTCGCAATGGCGTCTTCTCAAGATGAATCGAAAGGTTTTGTTGAAGACAGCAGCTTCAGCGTCAAGACTCGCATGCTGTATATGAACCGTGATTTCAAGAACGAAAACCTGAAAAGCAGCCCGTCGGGTGAGCGCCAGGGCTATCGTGAAGAAACCGGTATTGGCATGCATGCCATTTACGAGTCCGGCTTCACCCAAGGCACCATCGGTGTAGGTGTTGACGCTTTCGGTCTTGGCTCCATCAAGCTGGACACTGGACGCGGCCGCACTGGCAACGGTCTGTTCGCTCCCGATAGCGACGGCAGAGCTGAAGATACTCAGTCGAAAAGCGGTGGAGCAGTCAAGTTCCGTCTTTCCGACACTGTCCTGAAATACGGTAACCAGTTTGTCGCCAGCCCGGTTTTTTCCACCGACGACAGCCGCTTGCTGCCTGAGACCGCTACCGGCACCATGCTGGTATCCAAAGAGATCCCGGGCCTGGAACTGAGCGCAGGTCGCTTTACCGCGCTGAGCGCGCAAAGCCAGATGGGTCGTGACTCCATCGTTGAAGGTGGCCTGAAATCCGCTGACATCGCCGGTGCTACCTATCAGTTCACCGACAGTTTTGTCGCCGGCGTTGCAGCATCCGACGTTGAAGACCACTTCAAGAAGCAATACGTCAATCTGAACTACACCCTGCCGATCAACGACGAACAGTCTCTGAACTTCGATTTCAACGGGTACAAGAGCAAGAGCCAGGGTCAAGACCTGTCCGGCGACATCGACAACCGCATCTGGTCCCTTAGCGCTGCTTACAGCATCGGCGCGCACAAATTCACCCTCGCCCACCAGCGCTCCAGCGGTGACACCGGTTACGTGTACGGCGTGGACGGCGGCGGCACGATCTTCCTCGCCAACTCCGTGCAGTACTCTGACTTCAACGGTGCAGACGAGCGTTCATGGCAGGGCCGTTATGACCTGAACATGGCTACCTTCGGCGTACCTGGTCTGAGCTTCATGACCCGTTACATCAAAGGTGACAACATCAGCACCGGCGCTGAAGAGGGCAAAGAGCACGAACTGGACTTCGAATCCAAATACGTTATGCAAAACGGTCCAGCGAAAGACTTGTCTTTCCGCCTGCGTAGCGCCTGGTATCGCTCCAACACTTCTTACAACGGTGGTGATAACAACGACCTGCGTTTGATCGTTGAATATCCACTGAGCATCCTGTAATAAGGTTGCGAAGCTGACGTACTGTAGAGCTCTGCTCTAACAAAACCGCCCGCCTGTATCAGGTGGGCGGTTTTTTTATGGATGAATAACTGATCAAACAGACAAACATTAGCTAGCTACTTATTAGCCAGCATAGTTTCATCGCGCCGATAAAAAAC
The DNA here is from genome assembly GCF_004307585.1 of Pseudomonas sp. Sample_20. Classification (NCBI taxonomy): domain Bacteria; kingdom Pseudomonadati; phylum Pseudomonadota; class Gammaproteobacteria; order Pseudomonadales; family Pseudomonadaceae; genus Pseudomonas; species Pseudomonas sp. Sample_20. The sequence goes on from NZ_RCOA01000006.1 coordinate 16,187, forward strand.
CCGAGAGTGCACACACTGCTCGGGTTTTATATTAGTTGCTGACTGCCAAGCCAACTTCCAAGACGATTACTGCGTGGCAGATTCCTGCACTACGCGTATAACCCGCTGCGGAAACGGAATATCAATCCCGGCAGCCTTCAAACGATCTCGCGCCTGTTCATTGAACATGAACATCACATCCCAATAGTCCGCAGTTTTAACCCATACGCGAAGGGAAACAGTGATCGAGCTGTCACCCAATGTCGAAATCACTGCCTGTGGCTCCGGGTCCTGCATGACGCGGGGATCCTTGGCCAGATCCAGCAATACCTGACGGGCCTTCTGCAGATCCGCTTCGTAATCCACGCCCACATCGAACACGACTTTGCGGGTTGGCTGACGGTTGGTGTTGGTGATGATGCCGTTCGACAGGTTGCCGTTGGGCAGGATGATGGTCTTGTTGTCGCCGGTACGCAGCACGGTGTGGAAAATCTGGATGCTGTCGACGGTACCCGC